>NZ_JDST02000111.1:0-14154 GCF_000584975.1 Candidatus Accumulibacter cognatus
GCATTCATTCGATTGCCCTGCCGTTTCCCCCATCCCCTTGCCGAGCCCTGCCGTCGTCTTGATCGAGAAGGTTCGGGAGGCATTCCGGGGTTTGCCGGACGGGCGTCAGCAGAGCAACGCCTGGCGCTATGAGATGAAGGATGCCGGCCCTGTCGTCCTTCGCCGTGTTTTTCTCGCAAAGTCCGTCCTTCCTCGATAGCCAGGTCAGGATGCAGAAGCAGTTAGGGCGGAACAATGCCTCTTCGCTGTTCGGGGTGTATGAGATTCCCTGCGATCACCAGATTCGCAATCTGCTGGATCGGGTGCCGCCGGAAACGGTGTACCCGGTCATGGCCGAGATGGGCGACGCCCTGTACCAGCAAGGCTACTACGAGTGGGTCGGCGATTTCGAGCGCAACGACCCACTCGGCCGCGTCGTACAGGTGCGACGCGTCGGCAAGAAGCAGACACCTATCGCTACGCTCATCAAGTGTCCTTGCGTGACACGGACGAGGCCGTGATGGCCAACTGGCTGGAACTGGTCACCACCGATGCCAGCGGGGCCCTCCTCTTCAAGAACGCCTGGGCCACCTCGCATGCCATCACCGACCACCACGTCGCCGCGCTGGCTTCCGCCGGGCGGGCGCGGTGGAAAATCGAGAACGAGCACAACCACACTCTGAAAACCAAGGGCGACCATTTCGACCACCACTTCGGACACGGCAAGCAGTTCTTGGCCAACCTGTTCGCCACGCTGAACTTGTTGGCCTACTTGGTCCATACCGCCCTGGACTGGATGGACACCCGTTACCCAAGGTGCGCAGCTTGCTGCCCTCCCGCCGAACCTTCTTCGAACACCTGCGCGCCTTGCTACAGTACCTGCCGTTCGATGACTGGGATCATCTCATGCGCTTCATGCAGCAGCGCCTCGCTCCCAACGCCCCAGACACCGGCTGACTTCCCCCATCCAACAGTCCTTACCCTCACCACCCGCTACCATGGAATTTGAAATGAGAACTGCTGCTCTCAGCATCCCCCCAAACTTATCGGGAAATGATGTTATATGCAGAATTTTTTCGGCTGCCCTCTCATGAGAAAAGACTTTCCTGATGAAACAGCGTGCATCACCGGCGTTATTCTGGCGGGTGGGCGCGGTCGCCGCATGGGCGGCGTGGACAAGGGGCTGCAGGAACTGTGCGGGCGACCACTGGTTGCCTGGGTCATCGAGCGCTTCGGCCCGCAGGTCGACGAACTACTGATCAATGCCAATCAGAACGGTGATCGCTACGCTGTTTTCGGCCATCGCGTTCTGGCCGACCAGATCTCCGAATTCGCTGGTCCGCTGGCCGGCCTGCAAGCTGCGCTGACGGCGGCGAGGCACTCGCTGCTGGCTACCGCTCCCTGTGATTCACCGTTCCTACCGAGCGATCTGGTTCATCGCCTGCGGCAGGCCCTGACCACGAGCGGCGCCGATCTTGCCGTCGCTCGCACCTTCAACCAGCCTCAACCGGTGTTCTGCCTGTGTCGGCGTGAAGTCCTGCCTTCGTTGAGCGAATACCTGGAAAGCGGTGGGCGCCGTGTCGATCGCTGGCACGCGATGCTACAGGTAGTCGAGGTGGCTTTTGATGATCAGGCCGGGGCTTTCGAGAACATCAACAACCGCGATGAACTGGAGCGCTTCGAAAGGGCGGTGCCTGATCAGACAAGCTGATTTCACGGATTTGGCGAAGGTTGGAGGGTGAGAAGAGTGTCTCGGCAGAGTTCAACTCGTCACAGAGCTGCCGGACGGCACGGTCAGACGCGCCATAGACCAGGTGCTGGAGGCGTATGCTCAGGGTGCCGGCCTGACCTGTTCGCGTGTCAGCACTGCCTGATGTGGCATCGCGATGTGGCCGAACGGGTAGTTCTTTCGCCAATCGGCGATGGCCGACTTCCGCCTGGACCCGGCAAGAGCACGGTCTTTCTGTTAGAATTGCGATGTCGACGCTGTCGGTAGGCGCCCAACGACAACCCAAGAGAGAAATTCGCGGTTCTCCTCGCTAAGATACCCCCGAGATATGCCCACTACGTCGCACTCCTCTTTCATCATCGTCGGTCTGACCATCGCAGGCAAGAGGTTCCGCCCCAGCGACTGGGCCGAAAGACTTTGCGGTGTTCTGTCAGCTTTTGGCGCCGAGAAGAAAATGCGCTATTCGCCCTATGTCGGTCCCAGGACCTACAAGGGCGAAAAAGCTGTTTTTGTAGACGGCCGATTATACGAGGTGGAGCCCATGGCCTACCGCTTCGTACTGCATTTCGCACAAGACAACGATCTGCAACTGATCCAGGACCTCGCCCCGATCGCCGCCAACAGCCAGAGCAAGCCGGCCTAGCTGCCTGGCGGACTGGACTTTTTGAGTCCTTGAAAACAGCAGGTTACAGTTCTTCTCAAAGGCGTTTTAGGCCGTCCCGGATAAAGACCGCCATCATTTGACGATCGGGCGCAAGGTCTTCGCCTATTCCCAGTACGGGTTCCTGCACGGTAACGTTGATTTACGGGTATCGCTAATCACCCGACACGGCGCGGCCGATCACCAGACGCTGGATGTCATTGGCACCTTCGTAGATCTGGCAGACACGGACGTCGCGATAGATTCGCTCGACCGGGAAGTCGCTGACGTAGCCGTAGCCGCCGAGAATCTGGATGGCGTCAGAGCAGACTTTTTCGGCCATTTCGGAGGCGAACATCTTGGCCATCGACGCCTCCTTGAGGCAGGGCCTGCCGGCATCCTTGAAGGTTGCGGCTCGCCAGACCAGCAGACGGGCGGCATCGATCTGCGTTGCCATGTCGGCGAGACGGAAGCTCACCGCCTGATGCTCGATGATCGGCTTCCCGAAGGTTTCGCGTTCCTTGGCATATTGCACCGCCGCTTCGAAAGCGGCACGCGCCATCCCGACCGACTGGGCAGCGATGCCGATGCGGCCGGCTTCGAGGTTCGACAGGGCAATCCGGTAGCCGTCGCCTTCCTTGCCGAGCAGGCAGGAAGCTGGAACCCGGCAGTTCTCGAAGAGGATCTGCGCGGTATCCGAAGCGCGCTGACCCATCTTTTCCTCAATGCGGGCAACGATGTAACCGGGTGTCGCGGTCGGCACCAGGAAACACGAGATGCCCTTCTTGCCGGCGGACTTGTCGGTGACGGCAAAGACGATCGCTACCTGTGCGTACTTGCCGGTGGTAATGAACTGCTTGACGCCATTGAGAACGAAATGATCGCCGTCGCGGTCGGCGCGGGTGGTGATGGCCGCGGCATCGGAGCCGGTATGCGGTTCGGTCAGGCAGAAGCAGCCGAGCATCTCGCCGCGCGCCAGCGGCTTCAGCCAATTTTCCTTCTGTTCGTCGCTGCCGTACTTCATTGTGATACCGCAGGCCAGCGAGTTCTGCACGCTGACGATCGTCGAGGTGGCGCCGTCGCCGGCGGCGATCTCTTCGATCACCAGCACCAGCGACAGGTAGTCCATGCCGGCACCGCCCCATTGTTCGGGAACGACCATGCCAAGCGCGCCGAGTTCGCCAAGTTCTCGCAGTGCATCTGCCGGGAAGGTGTGATGGCGGTCCCACTCGGCAGCGAAGGGCGCCAGGCGCTCCTGCGCGAAAACGCGCAGCGAGTCGCGGATCATTTCCTGTTCTTGTGTCAAGATCATTGGATTTTCTCCTTGCTGATGACGCCGGTCGCAAGGCGCGCGCCGGCATGATTGGTAATGACGACGCCGGCGATGACCAGCGTACCGCCGAACAGAACCACGACCCCGAGCCGTTCGTCGAGCAGCAGGGTGCCGAAGATGACGGCGCTGACCGGGACCAGGTTGATGAACGCCGCCGAGCGCGTCGCGCCGATGCGTTGCACTGCTTCAGCGTACCAGGTAAATGCGAGGGCGGTACCGAATAGCCCGAGAAACATGATCGCGCTCAAGCCACGCCAGGTGATTTCCGTCAGCACGAACAGCGAACCCTGCAGCAACGCCGCGATGGTCAACATCCCCCAGCCGGTGAGACTGGCACCGAAGGTCATCGCCAACGGCGATAGTGAGCGCGTGCCGCGCCGTCCGACGAAAGTATAAACCGCCCACAGCACACTGCAGCCGATTATCAGCCATTCGCCGAGACCAACCTCACCGGCCAGCAGCAGACGGGGGTCACCATTGGTGACCACCAGCAGGCAACCAAACATCGCCAGCGCGATGCCGGCAGCTTTCATCGGTGACATCGGCGCTCTGAACAGGAGCCAGTCACCGACCGCGACCACCGCCGGCGTCAGCGCCACCACCAGCGCGCCACGCCCGGCCTCGATCACCCTCAAACCGTAAAGGAAACACAGGTTATACAGAAAGATGCCGCTGGCGCCCAGTGCCCCGAGCGTCAACCACTCCTTTAACGACCAGCGCGGCCAGCCTTCATGGATCACCACCAGCATGCCGAGGACCAGCGCCGCGAGCAGGAAGCGCCAACTGGCCACTGCCAGCGGCGAGGCTTCGCTGACCGCCACCCTGCCGGCAATCCAGGTTGCCCCCCAGACCAGGGCGGTGGCGAGCAGCTTGAGGTAGGTCGTGGGGGATGCCCGCGCCCGCTCGGCAGCGGCGGTCAAAGAGTTTCCGCGGTCGCGGCTGCGCGGCTGGGGCGAGAGAATCGGCAGGCGCGAGGACGTGTCAATGAATGGCGCATGGCAGGATTTTTCATGGGTATGTCGCGTCTGCGACTCAGGCCTGCAGCCCAGCGAGTGCCGCGACATAGTTCGGCAGCAAGTCTTCGTGGCGGTGCACAGTGAACCCCAGGTCACGCATCAGTCCATCGCGCAGGCCGTAAATCCAGCCGTGCACGGTGACCGGCTGAGCGCGCTGCCAGGCGTCCTGGATGACGAAGGTCTGGCAGACGTTCGCCACCTGTTCGAGGACATTGAGTTCGCAAAGCCGATCATGTTGCCGCTCCGGCGGCAGGGTATCGACCAATGCCAGATGTTTGTCGTGCACGTCGCGGACATGCCGCAGCCAGATGTCGACCAGCCCGGTACGATCCCTATTGAGTGCCGCCTTGACGCCACCGCAACCGTAGTGGCCGACGACCATGACGTGCCTGACCTTGAGGACATCGACGGCGAACTGGATCACCGACAGGCAGTTGAGATCGGTATGTACGACGACGTTGGCGACGTTGCGGTGGACGAAAAGCTCGCCCGGCAGCAGCCCGACAATCTCGTTGGCCGGCACGCGCGAATCCGAGCAGCCGATCCACAGGTATTGCGGTGTCTGCAGGCGTGAAAGTTTAAGAAAGTACCCCGGATCGATCTCCTGCATGCGACTCGACCAGGCGCGGTTGAAGTCGAACAGGTGAAAGAGGTTCTCGTTGACGACTTCTTCCTCCGACCAGTTTTCGAGATCGAGTGCAAGAAACATCGTGCCTTCGAGTGGCGTCTGGTAATAGGCCGGTGTTTCCTTGAAACCCAGTTCGCGGTAGAGCTTGACCGCAACGCGCATGGTCGGCAGGGTATCGAGCAGCAACTTGCGGTAGCCGATTTCCTTGGCCGCCTTGATCGCCGCCATTGTCAGCACGCGGCCGATGCCGAAGCTACGCTGGCTGGGCTCGACATACAGCCGCTTCAGTTCACAAAGGCCCGTCGAAAATGGTCGGATACCGACGCAGCCAGCCGGCCGGCCATCGCGTTCGGCATAGAACAGGCGCCCTTCAGGCTGGGCGTAGGCGCCCGGTAGCGATGCCATTTCCACTTCGAAATTCTGGAAACACAGGTCGACGCCGAGCCACGCGGCATAGTTTCGGAAGAACTGACGTACGTGCTCGATGGCGGTGGTGTCGTCAGCGCTGAGGGTGCGCAGCGTGCAAGTCATTTTTTCTGGCAGTCCATAGGGTATTAAAGCGTTTCGGAAAAAAGCTCCCGGCCAATCAGCATGCGGCGGATTTCCGATGTGCCGGCACCAATCTCGTAGAGCTTGGCATCGCGCCAAAGGCGACCCGCTGGGTACTCATTGATGTAGCCATTGCCGCCGAGGATCTGGATCGCCTCGCCGGCCATCCAGGTCGCCTTTTCGGCAGCGTACAGAATGGCCCCGGCGGCATCCTTGCGCGTCGTTTCGCCACGATCGCAGGCTGCGCCCACGGCATAGACGTAAGCACGACAAACGTTGAAGGTGGTATACAGGTCGGCGATCTTGCCCTGCATCAACTGGAATTCACCGATCGATTGGCCGAACTGTTGGCGGTCATGGATGTAAGGCAGGACCAGATCCATCACCGCAGCCATGATTCCCAGCGGACCACCGGCAAGGACGGCGCGTTCGTAGTCGAGGCCGCTCATCAGCACGCGCGCGCCGCCGTTCAGTTGGCCGAGGACATTTTCTTCAGGCACTTCGCATTCATCGAAAAACAGCGGATAGGTATTCGATCCGCGCATGCCGAGCTTGTCGAGCTTGGCGCCGCAGGAGAAACCCGGCATGCCTTTTTCCACGATGAAAGCGGTGATGCCTTTCGAGCCGGCCTGAAGGTCGGTCTTGGCGTAGACCACCAGCGTGTCAGCGTCCCCGCCGTTGGTGATCCACATCTTGCCGCCATTGAGGACGAAGCGGTCGCCCTTGTGCTCGGCGCGCAATTTCATGCTGACCACGTCCGAACCGGCGTTGGCTTCCGACATGGCGAGCGCCCCGACGTGTTCCCCGGAAATCAGTCTGGGCAGATAGCGGTCTTTCTGTGCGGCATTGCCATTGCGGCGAATCTGATTGACGCAGAGATTCGAGTGCGCGCCGTAGGAGAGGGCTACACTCGCCGAAGCCCGTGAGATTTCTTCCATGGCGATGATGTGTGCGAGATAGCCGAGGCCGCTGCCGCCGTACTCCTCCTCGGCGGTGATGCCGAGCAGGCCGATGCTGCCCAGCTTCTGCCAAAGATCGGCGGGAAAGACGTTGTCGCGATCGATGGCTTCTGCGCGCGGCCTGATTTCGGCAGCGGCAAAAGCCTGAACGGTCGCCCGCAGCATGTCGATGGTCTCGCCATGGGCAAAACTGAGGCTCGGGTAGGGCATATCTGTCTCTCCTTGATCAGGTTTTGGCGGGGTGTTTGCCGTACACGGCCATGATGGTCTGCTGCATCAGCGCACACAGGTTCTTCCTGCCATGGCTGACGGCAAACACTTCGGCACGGGTCACGATCAGTGTTCGGCCGTAACGGACCACCGATCCTTCGGCAATCAACAAGGGGCCTTCGGCCGGGGCCAGCAGGTTGAGCTTGTACTCGACGGTCAACACCTCGGTGTCGGCCGCCGTCAGGGTGTTGGCGGCGTACCCCGCCGCCGAATCGGCTATCATTCCGACGATGCCGCCGTGAATGTAGCCATGCTGCTGCGTGACTTCGGGTTTGTACGGCAAATGAATCTCGGTGTAACCCGCCTCGACCACCGCCATGCGGGCGCCGATCAGGTTCATGGCCTGTTGCCGCGCAAAGCTGGCACGGACGCGTTCGGCAAAGAGGGGATCCTGGGCTTTATGCATGGCCACGAATTGAATTGTAATATGGTAGCTTGTACCGGGTTGCTTTGGCGCAGGACGGCACGGAACTGAATCACGTGTAGAATGGTGTCAGCTCGACGCTGGCGGTAGTCAGCTTCTGAGCGCGCCCAGTGTATAGATTTCAGCATTTTTTACAATCCACCCGAGATGCTGCCAGATTACCCCTTTGCCACCCCACCCGCCGCTGGCGAGACCTTCGAGGTTTCTCCGGGTATCCACTGGCTGCGGATGCCGCTGCCATTCGCCCTCAACCACATCAACCTCTGGCTGCTCGAAGACGATGCCGGATGGACCATCGTCGATACCGGTTTCGCACTCGATACAGTGAAGGAGTGCTGGCAGGGCGTTCTCTCCCGTCTGACCACAACGGCACATGGCGGGAAAATCGTACGCATCATCGTCACGCATTTCCATCCCGATCACCTCGGTCTCGCCGCCTGGTTGCAGGAGCGTACCGGTGCGCCGGTATGCATGACGGTAGGCGAGTATCTGACAGCGCATGCGGTCTGGCACGAGGTGGGCGGCCACGGCAATCAGCCGATGTTGCGGCAATTTCGCGCGCACGGCCTCGATGCCGATCGCTGCGCGGCACTGGAACGTCGCAGCGGTGGCTACAATCGCGGCGTACCGAGCCTGCCGACGCATTACCAGCGCCTGTTTGACGGCGACCAAATGGCCATTGGCGGACATCACTGGCAAGTCCGCATCGGTTTCGGCCATTCGCCGGAACATGCGGCACTCTACTGCGCCGAACTCGGCGTGTTGATCTCCGGCGACATGCTCTTGCCGAAGATCTCGACCAATGTCAGCGTCTTTGCCGTCACACCTCTGGCCGACTCGCTTGGCGATTACCTGCAGTCAATCGATCACTATCGCGAACTGCCTGCCGAGACCCTGGTCCTTCCCTCGCATGGACTGCCCTTCTACGGCATCGAGAACCGGGTCAATGCGCTGCACGCACACCACCAAGAGCGTTTGCAGGTTCTTGAAGAGCACTGCACCACGCCACGCAGCGCCGCCGAGCTATTGATGACATTGTTCTCACGGGATCTCGATACGCATCAGACGATGTTTGCCATGGGTGAAGCAATAGCGCACCTGAATCGACTCGAACATGCCGGACGCCTGCTGCGCGTCGAGGACGCGCATGGGCTGGTCCGTTTTGTCCGGAGGCAAGCAGCGGCATCGCCCACCTGATCCTGAAACATCCGTAAAGCATGTTTCAGGAATGTGTGGCGCGCCAGTCGGCCAGTGCTGCGAGAGCCAGGTTGAAAGTCGGCAGGAAATCGATACCGTCCAGTTTTGCCAGTCGCCGGATGCCGGCGCCCCCGGCCCAGAGGGCTGCCTCCGGTGGCAGCATCATCCGCAACTGTTGCAGCAGGACGGCAATCTGGCGTTGCGGAAAAGCGATCGAGAAGGAAAGGGCAATGATGTCGGCGCGGTGCGCGCTGGCAGCGCGGCCGATTTCGAGCAAGGGCATCTGTGTCCCGAGAGGAATGCAGTCGGCGCCTTCGAGTGCGAATAGCGCCTCGACCATCAGCAGGCCGAGCACATGCTGTTCGTCCGGTACGCTGGTCAGCAGGATGCGCGGCCTGCTCCGGCCGACGGGAAGCGTGGCAATGGCCTGGCGCAACAGGCGCTTGGTGAGTTCGGTAAACAGATGTTCATCGAAGATCTCGAAGCTGCCCTCCTCCCAGGCTTTGCCGACACGCCGGGTCAACGGCGCCACCGAGTCCTGGACAAAATGTTGTAGACCCTGGCGGGCAAGGCGCTGCTGCATGGCTTGCTGAAAAGCGGCGCTGTCGCGCTGTTTGATCAGTGCGAGCAATGCCCCGAGTTGCTCGACTTCCCCATTCTCTTCCTCAAAACGCGGCACCAGAGAACGCGCGGCAAGCCCGTACAGTTCTTCCGTGGCAGCCGCGATCAGTTTCCCCGGCCGGTGGCCCTGATCCATCAGGCGTTTGATCAGGCGCAAGCGCTCGACCTGCTCGGCCGGGTAACTGCGTTCGCCGTTGGCGTCGCGGCATGGCGCGGGGAAACCATAACGGCGTTCCCAGACACGAAGAACGTCCTTCGAAAGGCCCGTGTCACGTTCGACGGCGGCGATGCCAAAATCGGGAACATGCATTTTTGTCCTCAACAAAATCTAGACAGATTGTTGACTAGGTCTTATTACTGTTATTACTGAAGATATGATAGCCACAGACGTCTAATTTGTCTAGGACAAAATTACAGAAAGACGAACATGTATTCAACGCATGGTGGACGCCATTCAGCAACAACAACGCATTGCCATCGTCAGGGCCGGCATCTCCGGTCTGGCCAGCGCCTGGTTGTTGAGCCGTCGGTTCAGGTGAGCTTGTTCGAGGCCGGCCTGTCTTTCGGCGGTCACACCAATACGGTCGACATACCCCTTCGGGACCGGACGCATTCGGTCGATACGGGTTTCCTGGTTTTCAACGAAAAGACCTACCCGAATATGATCACCCTTTTCGCTCTGCTCGGAGTCGATGGCGTCGAAACCGAAAGGTGCTTCCCCGTAGGCCTGTAGACCCTGGATCTAGAATGGTCGGGCAGCCATCTGGCGAAGGTTTTCGGCCAGAGGCTCAAGCTCGTGCGCCCCCAGTTCTGGTCGATGCTCTCGGACATCTTGCGTTTCAACCGCGAAAGCTGCGCCTAACTGGCCAGTCACCCGGACGGACCTGATTGACTGACAAAACTGCCTGACGACAGGGCTCTTTTGGCATGCTATCATTCAAGCTTTTGATAAAGAAAAAGAATGGCATCCACCATCAGGTCTTTGAGACTGTACGACCCCGTGCATCGGCTGTGACTGGATACGCCATGCGCTGGCACGGGGAAAGGCGCTGATGGCGCGGTTGACGCTGGCCACGGCTGACGACCCGGAGCTCGCACGAGCCTCCAAGCGGCAACCCGACCGATCCCGCTGGATGGACGGGCTGCCCTGGAAGTATTGCCGCCAGCCCCGGCAACAACCGCGGGGGTGGCGTGAAGTTTTGTCAGTCCATCAGCATCTTTCCCATCGACCCATCCCCTGCTAGAACTGGAGATAGAAATCATGAAGACCCCCCCGCTCATTGTTTCTGCCTTGCTTGCCATGGCTGTCGCCGCCTGTGGTCAAAAGGAAGATGCCGCCAAGACCGAGGCCGCGCGGCTCGCCAAGGAGTCTGCGCAGAAAGCAGAGGACGCCGCCAAGAAAGCCGGGGCGGCTGTCGGTGCCGCCGCCGACGCGACCAAGGAGGCCGTCAAGGATGCAGGCGCCGCCGCCAAGGAAAGTGCCGCAAGCGCCGGTGCGGACATCAAGGACAAGACCAAGGAGGTCTTTTCGGCAACCAAGGAGGCTGGCAAGGAGATGGTCGTCAAGGCGGCGGACGCCACCAGGGAAGCCGCCGAAAAGACGAAGGAAGCGGTGAGCAAGTAGGCGTCGGAAGTTCGCTCGCGCCCGACAAGAGGTTCGGCCACGTCTTCATCCTGATACGGCGTCGGCGCGAACCGGATCTTGTCCGGCAGATCGCGCCGCTCCCTCACGAGCCGCCCTGTGTCGGCGGCTTGCCGGCCCGCGCCGATCTCACGGCGACGGCGCTTCTCGGTTCCTGACGGGCGCGGCAACCTGGGTGCGCAGGTAAGGGAAGAACTTGCGGTCCTCGCCCAGCATGTGTCGGGTGACGACATCATAGGCAAGAAACTGGAACAAGTCGCCGACCCCCTGTTTGCCGGCCCGATAGTCGTCGAGCAGACGACGCGCCTGCGCCACAAGTTCGCGATGCAGGACGGCGTGCTCGGCGGCGCCGGGATAGCCGGCGGCGTGAATGACCGATTCCTCGTCGGCAAAGTGCCGGACAACATCAGTCGTGAGCGTTTCGACAATCAGGTCCAAACGCCTTGCCTCGTATTGTCCGAGAATAGCCGCCAAAAGCTCGTTCGCGTCGGCGAAAAGCTGGCGATGACCGCGATCGACGAGTTCGTTGCCGCATTCGTACGCCGACTGCCAAACGAGCTGAACGAAGTTGGCAACCACGTATCCCTGGGTGTCCGGGGGCCGGACCGCTGCCGGTGCGAGCTGGACCTGGTTGCGGCCACCGGTCTTTGCCCGATAGAGCGCTTCGTCGGCGCGTTGGAACCACTCTTCCCAGGTGTCACCAGGGTTGCATTCGGCTGCGCCGATGCTGACGGTAAGCTGCCCGATCAACGGAAAATCGGCACTCGCGATCTGCACACGCACGCGTTCGGCCAGCAGCGCCGCCGTAGACCGGCCGGTGTTCGGGCAAATGACGACGAACTCCTCACCGCCCCAGCGCGCGAGGGCATCCGTGCCCCGCAGGCGGCTCTGCAGCATTGAGGTCATGGTCTGCAGGATCTGGTCGCCAACGCCATGACCATGCTGGTCATTGATGGCCTTGAAGTGATCGATGTCGACAAGCAGCAGGCTCAGCGGCTGTTCGTATCGGTTCAGGCGGTCCATCTCGCTGCGCACGCATTCCTCGAGCCGCCGCCGGTTCCAAGCACCGGTGAGTTTGTCAGTGCTGGCCACCTGTTCGAGTTCGCCGACCGTTCGCTGTAGTTCCTGATTCGCCTGGCGCAAGCGATCGAGAGTCTGCTGCATGGACGAGATCTCCGGCGATGGGAAGGTCTCTTGGACGATCGAGGCAATCGACTGTAGCTTGTGGTCGGTGCCGAAGACTGACAGGTTGATCCATCGGCAACGGCTGATCCTGCCGTCGACGGGCATCTCGACTTCCTCGTACGATGCCGACGCACCGTCGAGGATGCGCTGGTCGCAATGGGCTAGCTGTGCCAGCAGGTGAGTCGGCAGGACATCGCTCTCCGATCGCCCAACCAGACATGCCGGACCCTGGCCAAGCAATCGTTCCATCTCCCGGTTGACCAGCCGGTAACGACCATCCAGGCCCTTGAGGCTGAAACCGACACCCGCGCTCGCAGGCATCAACAACGACAGCAGTCCTGCCATCGGGATGACACGATCCTCGGCGAGGGTGCGGATCAACTCGTCGTCGTTCATCGTGGCTGGGGCTCGATCTGTCTGTTGTTGGCGGGCTGCGGACGCGGGGTGAGGATGACCCGGTTGCGCCCCTGCGTCCTGGCCAGGTAGAGCGCGCGGTCTGCCCGGTTGACGAAGTCCGCTATGACGGCCTCGCCGCCAGCAGACACGGGCTCGCTCTGGGTATCGCTCCAGCCCTCGAGCAAATCGCCGAAGCGCGAGACCTCGTGGCCCATTTGCTCGGCCGATTCGGGAACCTGATCCAAGTGGTGGCTGACACTTTCTCCGATGCACAGGGCGGTTGCCGTACTGAATTCCGCGGTGTAGCGGTCATAGAGGACGTAGACGTTCCCGTCGTCCAGCCACCGGCTGCGCTGCAGCAACTCATCAACTTCCGCCGGCAGATGGGGGTTGATGCCCGCCACATCCTGGTACCAGACGGCATAGCTCGCCGGATGAAAAGACGCCTGTTGCTGAGTCATGTGCTTGACGGCCAAACGCAGACACTCGGCGCTCTGCGTGCTGCTGTGGTGATATCTCATTGTTGCTTCGCAATGTTGGTCTTGTCCGGAACGAACAGGAACTGTAACGCACTTCGTGTCTAGTTTCGATAGAAGACTGATGCTGCCGTCGCGCCGAAGAATTTGCATCGCATCGGGTGGCAGCAGCTGGCTGAAAAGATGGCCCGGCAGCTTCGGGCATCCCGCCTGCTGGAGGAACTGAAGATGTTCGCGGGTTTCGATGCCGTCGGTGATCACGTGAAGATCGAGGCTACGCGCCATGGCGATGATCGCGGTCGCGATTCCTGTAACTGGCACGCCGACACCTTGATCGCCACGTGTGGCGTCACCACGCCGCCGCGCAGCCAATCCCCCAACCAAAGGTATCGTTGACGCGATTGAAATCGTCCAGATCAATAAACAGCCGTGCCACCATACTGTTGCTCAGGCGCGCGAGTAAGGTCAGGTCGAGAACCTGTTGGATCGTGTTGGCCTCATCGCTCGGCAGGACTGAAGCCATGCTATTGCCAAGAAACTTACTCTCCGAGGTGAAGGCGGCGGTTCCAAAACCCTCCTTGCAATCGAGAAGGCAGACCTCGAAGCCATCGATCCCCGGCATCTCCACATCGGGCAGCACCAGATCCCGCGGCGGTTCATCGAGGATGGCGAGCGCCTGCTTGCCATCGTCCGCCTCGGTCACGCCGAATCCAAACTGCTCCAGCGTTTCGTGTTCGAGCATGCGCATCACGTAAACTTTGTTGACGATCAGCGCGGGGGGCTGCCCGGGTCTTCATTCTCTGGCTTGGTCATCAGTCATTCCCTCGCATTGTTCGACGCGCCCTACGAGTGCGCGGGCAGCTCTCTGGTGGCTGTGGTCAGCAACGATCGCGTTGTACCGAGTTTATCGCTAACGGTCATGACCTTTCCAGGAATCCCCGATCCTGAAAGTCATGACCGTTTCCCTCTCCACCAACCTCTCCCCCATAAGTGGGGAGGGGAGATACATGTACGGCTCGCGACCCTGGTAATGAGGGCGACAGCATGGCCGTCATGACGCTCCGGCCAGGCTTGCGTATGTGACAGTCAGGCCTGGATCATCATTCCGGC
>NZ_JDST02000112.1:0-27861 GCF_000584975.1 Candidatus Accumulibacter cognatus
GTTACCTATTTCAGTATAGGTCTGCTCTTCCACCGTCACGTCACCAAACGTACCAGTCCAGTGCAGTTTTTTACCTCGCGAACAACCCCACTCCTTGCTTCCAGCTCGACTGCAGCCTCATTTGCAGTCTTCCGGCCCCAGTCCTGCATGACCTCAAGCCCCATTGGGCGGAGTTCTTCAATCGCTCGGCGCTCGGCTTCGTCTGCTCGTCGCACGTCCCCTGAGGCGATTTCGACAACATCCAGCATCCTTTCCATCCGAGCTTTTAAGGCCGGATGACGTTCTAACCGCTCCGCAACCGTTTCT
The DNA here is from genome assembly GCF_000584975.1 of Candidatus Accumulibacter cognatus. Classification (NCBI taxonomy): domain Bacteria; kingdom Pseudomonadati; phylum Pseudomonadota; class Betaproteobacteria; genus Candidatus Accumulibacter; species Candidatus Accumulibacter cognatus. The sequence goes on from NZ_JDST02000112.1 coordinate 307, forward strand.
CGCTTGCCCACCGCAATCTTCCTTTCCAGATCCATGGCATCTCTCCGATAAGGTCACCCTATCCGACTATACACGTTTCGTGCCTGCCGCCTCATCCCACTGCCCCCTTCGAGTCACAACGCTCCCGTGACTTTCGATTGCACCCAAGTTGCAGAGATACACTGACGAAGATGTATGCGCACCAACGCTAGGCCCGCCAGCTTGGTACAATGATGAATTGACCGTCCTGCAGGCTCCCGACCATGAAACGCAACCGCTTTACCTCCCGCAAGCGTATTTCGGCTGACGCCACCGAGTTGAGCCGTCTGGCCATCGGTCTTGCCGAATCCGGCAGCAAGCTGGAGGACATGTTCTGGCAAAACCGTCTCGGCAAACTCGTCGACAAACTGTTTCATGACGGTGCCGAGGACGACTTCACCGGCTCGCTGGACCGTCTGTTCGACGCACATGCCATGGCGCATGACGATCTTGCAGACACCATCGAGGCGCACGCCGAGTCATGCGTGCTGTCGCACCTCGAGCAGGAGTTCGACATCCTGCTCTTCACGGTACCGCTGCTGGCCTGGTCGCGCTTTTCGATTCCCACCGTGATGATTCCGAGAAGCATTCTGCAGACGCTGAAGGTGCACCTCGGCGCGCATGTCTTTGCTGCGGGTGCCCGGCTGGCGCTCGCCGATTATCTGTATAGCCCGGATCAACTGCCGCACAGCTTCACCGATACCTGGCAACTGATGCAACGACTGGGGACCGCAGCGATGGCCGGCAGCGACCTCGGTATCGACGCATCGGGCATGCCTGAAACCAATCGCTTCCTTTCCGATACCCGTTACCTCGTCGGTGCGCTGGCGGTTCGCCGTGGACAGCCCCTCTTTCGCTGGAACGAAGCCGACAAGAGCACCCGCGAGAGTGCCCTCAAGGAATGGGTCAAACAGGGCGGACCGTGCTTCGAGGCCCTGCTCACCGGCTGTTCCTATGAGCCCCTGCTAGCTGACGCCTACCATGCCGCCTGCAGGGCGGCCGACAGCGCTTCGCGTCCGTATTCGCTGAAGGCTTCGGTGGCGTTTCTGCAGGCCACTCTCGGGCAGCCCATCGAGAGCCTGCGTGCAGTCATCGGCGGTTTCCATGACAAGCGGCTGGAGGAGTACCGAATCGGTTTTGGCCCGAAAGACGGTGACCTGGTTTTTCATGGTGTCGTCTGGCCATTGCTGGGCATCGAAGATGAAAACACCGATGTCGCCGGCGAGATCGAAACCGCTTTGCGCAAATCTGGCCTCAAGGATGTGGTCACGCTTGACCAACAGTTTCCCTACGAGTTCTGTGACGATTGTGGTGCGCCGCTCTATCCGAATATCGACGGCGATACCGTACACGCCGAAATGCCGGAGCAGAACAACGTGCCATCGCAGACCCTGCATTGAACCGATGATGAGCAATCGCGACCTGCTGCAACGCAGCCTCGATGCCGTCTGGCATCCATGCACCCAGATGAAGCAGCATGCTTCCGAGGCCCTGCCGCTGGTTCCCATTGCCTGCGGCAAGGGGGTCTGGCTGTATGACTTCGACGGCCGGCGCTACCTCGACGGCATCAGCTCGTGGTGGGTCAACCTCTTCGGCCATTGCCATCCGCGCATCAATGCGGCGCTGCGCGAGCAGCTCGATGAACTTGAACATGTCATCCTTGCCGGTTGCACGCACCGGCCGGTGGTCGAGCTCTCGGAGCGGCTGTCGGCACTGGCCGGCGGCATGCTCGGCCATTGTTTCTATGCTTCCGACGGTGCTTCGGCCACCGAAATCGCGCTCAAGATGTCTTTCCACTCCTGGCAGAACCGCGGTTTCCAGGACAAGCAGGAATTCCTGTGCCTGGCCGGCAGCTATCATGGCGAGACCATCGGTGCGCTTGCAGTCACCGACGTCGCCTTATTCAAGGACGCCTATGCGCCGCTGATCCGCCCGGCTGGCATTGTGCCGACGCCCGATGCACGCCTCGCCGAGGCGGGGGAAACCCCGGTCGATGTCGCCCGCCGTGCGGCTGCCGCACTTGAGAACCATCTCGAACGACACCATCCGCGCATCGCCGCGCTGATCGTCGAACCGTTGATCCAATGTGCCAGTGGCATGGCGATGTACGATCCGGAATATCTGCGCCTGGCGCGTGGCCTCTGCGACCGCTACCAGGTGCATCTGATCTGTGACGAGATCGCCGTCGGTTGTGGGCGTACCGGCACCTTTTTTGCCCATCAGCAGGCGGCGATCCAGCCGGACTTCCTCTGCCTGTCGAAAGGCATCTCCGGCGGCTACCTGCCGCTGTCGATCGTGATGACCAGCGATGCGGTCTACTCCGATTTTTATGACGAACGAACCAGCCGCGGTTTTCTCCACTCGCACTCTTATACCGGCAACGCGCTGGCCTGCCGGGCGGCCCTGGCAACCCTCGACCTTTTCGCTGATGAACAGGTGATCGACGCCAATCGCAGCCTCGCCGAGCATCTCGGCCAATGCCTGGCCGCGCTGGCTGGGCACCCGCAGGTGCGCCACCTCCGCCAGCGTGGCATGATCGCTGCGTTCGACGTGTACACCGACGATCCGGAGTTCTCACAACGCTTCTACCGGCAGGCTCTGGTCAACGAAATCCTGCTGCGACCAATCGGCAATACCGTCTATTTCATGCCGCCCTACGTGATCAGCCGCGATCAATGCGCGTTCCTCGTGGATCGCGCCCGCGCTGCACTCGAGGCAGCGCTCGGCAGATGATCTGGGAAGAACTGCAAAGCGAACTCGATACCCTGCAGCGTGACGGACTCAAACGCCAGCGCCGGACTCTCGAATGCCCTTGCGGACCGGTTGCCCGGCTTGAAGGTCGCTCACTGCTCAGCTTCTGCAGCAACGATTACCTTGGCCTGGCCAATGACCCGGCGCTGGTCGAAGCCGCCTGCGCCGGTGCCAGGGCCTGGGGAGTCGGCAGCGGCGCTTCGCATCTGGTTAGCGGCCATCTGGGGGCACATGCCGTGCTGGAGGAGAAGCTCGCCGCGTTCACCGGTTTTGCACGCGCCCTACTCTTTTCGACCGGCTACCTGGCCAACCTGGGGATCGTTCCGGCGCTGGTCGGGCGTCACGACGCAGTGTTCGCCGACCGGCTCAACCACGCCTCCCTGATCGACGCCGTGCAGCTCGCGCGCGCCGACAGCCAGCGCTACCCGCACGGCGATCTGGCGGCACTCGAACGTCTGCTCGCCACGAGTCCGGCCAGACGCAAGCTGATCCTCAGCGACGCGGTGTTCAGCATGGACGGCGATCTTGCCCCCTTGCCCGGCCTGCTGGCGCTCGCCGAGCGCTTCGATGCCTGGCTGGTGGTCGACGATGCGCATGGTTTCGGGGTTCTCGGTCGGCAAGGGCGCGGCAGCCTTGACCATTTCAACCTTCCTGCGGCCAGGCGCCTCGTCTATATGGGCACCCTCGGCAAGGCGGCGGGAGCTGCCGGCGCTTTCGTTGCGGGTGACGCGACAGTGATCGAATGGCTGGAGCAGCGTGCACGAAGCTACATCTTCACTACCGCCGCCAGCCCGATCATCGCCTGCGCGCTGGCCACCAGCCTCGACCTGATCGCTGCCGGCGATGCTCGTCGTCAGCATTTGAGGCAACTCGTCGCGCAGTTGCGCGCTGGGCTCGCCGACACACGCTGGCAGCTACTGCCTTCATCGACGGCGATCCAGCCGGTGATCATCGGCGACAACCATGAGGTCCTGGGGGTCGCCAGCGCGCTTTTCGAGCGTGGCCTCTGGGTACCGGCGATCCGACCGCCGACGGTGCCCAGGGGAAGCGCGCGTCTGCGCGTGTCGCTGACCGCAGCCCACCGCGAAGCCGACCTGGCCCGGCTGGTCGACGCCTTGCGAGCGCTGGCATGACCGTGCTCATCGGCCAGGATCCCGAGCTCGCGCTGGTGCACGGCTGGGGACTCGGCAGCGCCGTCTGGCAGCCGCTGCTCGCACCTTTGTCGCGATCCTGCCGGGTGCACCTCGTCGATCTCCCCGGCTACGGCCCTTCACCGGCCAGCGATACGGATTTCACGGAGACTGCACGAAACCTGATCGATGCGCTTCCCGATTCGGTGATCCTCTGTGGCTGGTCACTCGGTGCCATGCTGGCCATGCGCGCCGCCCTGCTCGCACCGCAACGCGTCGCCGCCTTGGTCCTGGTCGGCGCCACCGCCAGTTTCATCCAGCGCGACGGCTGGCAGCATGCACAGGCACCGGAACTGCTCGACAGCTTCTCGGCGAGTATCCGGCAACAACCGGAACAGACTTTGCAGCGTTTTGTCGGGCTGCTGAACCAGGGTGACGAGCAGGCGCGGGCGCTTTGCCGCACGCTGCGCGCCGGTCTGCGCGCCGGCCGGATGCCTGACCCGGAAACACTGCGCTGCGGCCTTGACTGGCTTCGTGACCTCGACCTGCGTTTGCTGTTGCCGAAGATTGCGACACCGAGCCTGCTCATCCACGGTGATCAGGACCTGCTCAACCCGCTCGCAGCGGCGAAGTCCCTGGAGAAAGCGATGCCGAACGCCCGCCTGGAGGTATTCATCGGCGCCGCGCACGCACCCTTCCTTGCCGATCCTGATCGCTTCGTAGCCCTGCTGGACGAATTCTGCCATGTCCGCACCGCCTCCTAGGCAACGTGTTCGAGCATCCTTCGATCGCGCTGCTGCCTCCTATGACGATGCTGCGGTTCTGCAGCGACAGGTCTGCGAATCGCTGCTGGCAGGTTTTATGCCCAGTCCGGGACCAATTAGCATCCTCGACGCCGGCTGCGGTACTGGCTACGGCGCCCGCCTGTTGCGCGGACGCTGGCCAGACGCGACGATCACCGCGGTAGACTTCGCGCCGGCGATGCTGGCCCGAGCACGCCAGGACGCCGATCTTTGCCTTGTTGCCGACATCGAGGCCCTGCCCTGCCAGGCGGACTGTTATACGACCTGGTGGTCGAACCTGACCGTGCAGTGGTGCGCGGTTGACCCGGTTTTCCGGGAAGCGCGGCGCGTCCTTCGCCCAGGCGGACAATTGGCGCTGAGCACGCTCGGTCCCGGGACATTCGACGAACTGCGCAAGGCCTTCAGCGGCATCGACCGCCATCTCCACACCTTGACTTTTAACGAACCAGCGACAATAGAAGCGGCGCTGGTGGGAGCCGGCTTCTCCGAAATCCGCCTGCACCGCGAGACCATCAGCCTGCACTACCCCGACTTGAAAACTTTGTTGCGCGCGGTCAAGGACATCGGCGCCAACTCGGTGGGCGAAGGTGGGCGTAGCGGCCTTCTTGGGCGTGCTGCCTGGCAGCGGGTGCAGATCGCCTACGAAGCGCACCGCACGGCGGCCGGCCTGCCGGCGCGTTACGACGTGATTCTTGCTTACGCCAGAAAATGACAGACCTACGCGGCTGGTTCATCACCGGCACTGATACCGAGATCGGCAAGACTTTTGTCGCCTGCGCGCTACTGCACGCCTTCCGCCAGGCCGGGCTGAGCGCAGTGGCGATGAAGCCGGTCGCCGCCGGCCTCGATGAACAGGGTCGTAACGAGGATGTCGAACGCTTGCTCGCGGCTTCGTCGATCCAGCCCGCACGTTCGCTGGTCAATCCCTACGGATTCCGTGCTGCGATCGCGCCGCACATTGCCGCCACAGAGGAAGGCCGGAGCATCGAACTGCCGTGCATCGCCGCGTCTTTTGCCGAGCTGCAGACCCTCGCCGACGTGGTTCTCGTCGAGGGAGTCGGCGGTTTCTGTGTGCCGCTCGGCGCCGACTGCGATACCGCCGATCTGGCGATGATGCTCCGCTTGCCGGTGATTCTCGTCGTCGGCATGCGCCTCGGGTGCATCAACCATGCGCTGCTGACCCAACAGGCGATCGCTGCCTGCGGCCTGTCGCTGGCCGGCTGGGTGGCCAACCGCATCGATCCGGCGATGTCCCGTTTCAGCGAGAACCTGGCGGCACTGCAGCAACGGCTGGCGGCGCCGCTGCTTGGCGTCGTCACACATGGCACGACACCTGCAGAAGCCGCGCACCGGCTGCAGTTACCGGCCATGGGGCCGGCCTTGAGTCCAGGTACGTAGACAACAGGTAGGTCGGGTGGCGCCCTACGGGCTCACACGACCTACTCAGAACGCGAAGATCAGGTGCGTTCGAAAATCACCGCGATGCCCTGCCCGCCACCGATGCACATGGTGACCAGCGCATACTTGCCGCCGACACGCTGCAACTCGTAGATCGCTTTCGTTGCGATGAAAGCGCCCGAGCAACCGACCGGGTGGCCGAGAGCGATCGCGCCACCATTCGGGTTGGTTTTCACCGGGTCGAGACCGAGCCCCTTGCTGACCGCGATGGCTTGCGCGGCAAAGGCCTCGTTGGACTCGATGACGTCCATCTGATCGAGCGTCAGGCCGGCCTTCTTGAGCACCGCTTTGGTCGCCGGGATCGGACCTTCGCCCATGATCTCGTTCGGCACACCGGCAACGGCGTAGGCAACGAGACGGGCAATCGGCTTCTGACCAGCACGGGCGGCGACGTCGGCAGCGGTGAGCACCATGAAGGCGGCTCCGTCATTGATTCCGGAAGCATTGCCGGCGGTTACCGTCCCGTCCTTGGTGAAAGCTGGCTTCATCTTGGCCAGGGTTTCGATCGTCGTCGCCGGTTTGACATGTTCGTCGGTGTCGAACACGACATCGCCCTTGCGGGTTTTCAGGACAATCGGAACGATCTGCGATTTGAAGCGGCCATCGGCGATGGCGGCGGCCGCACGGCGATGCGACTCGGCGGACAAGGCGTCCTGCTCTTCACGGCTAATTTGCCACTTGGTAGCGAGATTCTCCGCAGTGACGCCCATGTGCCCCGCTCCGAACGGGTCGTTGAGCGTGGCGACCATCATGTCGATGGCCTTGGTGTCGCCCATGCGGGCACCGCTGCGCATCGCTGTCAGCATGTAGGAACCACGTGACATGACTTCGACACCGCCGCCGATACCATAGTCGGCATCGCCGAGCATGATATTCTGAGCTGTCGTCACGATGCCCTGCAAGCCCGATGCACACAGACGGTTGACCGCCATGGCCACCGAATCCATCGACAATCCGGCCTGGATCGAAGCAACGCGGGCCACATAGGCAAAGCGCGAATCGGTCGGAATGCAATTGCCGACCGTCACGTAAGTGATTTGCTGCGGGTCGACACCGGAACGGGCGATCGACTCCTTCATCACGGTACCCGCCAGCTCATGCGGCTCCATGTTGGCGAGCGAACCACCGAAGGTGCCAATGGCTGAACGAACCGCGCTTAGTACAACGACTTCTCTGCTCATGAAGAAACTCCTGTAGATAATCGATCAACCGCCTACCAGACTGGCAAGCCTCATCAAAAACCACCACCGCAGCAGCGAGCCGCACCGGCAGCCGGCCAATGATAGCAAAGGTTCGCTGTGCAAGGCTTCCGAAATTGCCCTCTGCGGACTTCACGCTGGCGTCACTTTCGCGTGTGCCAAGCGCCCGCAGAATGTCAGTATAATGGCGAAAATGGATCTGTCGTCAGTCTTCAGTAAAACGCCCAAAGGCATCGAGGAGATCTCTACCCGCGCGAGCCACCTACCTTTTCGCATGCGAGCCATGTTGATCATGGTCGATGGGCAGCGTACCGGAAACCAGTTGCTGGCTTTTGGCGCATCCGCTACCGAGGGTGCGAAGCAACTGGCCGCCCTGCTGGATGGCGGGTTCGTGCAGGTACAGGCGCCGGTACATAAAACGGCCGAAGCGGTCGTTCGGCCATCACCAGCCGACCGGGAAGACATCAGCCTCGCCAAAAGCTACACTGTCCGGGCTTTGCAGGAATTGCTGGGTTCGCAGGCCGACGCGCTGATCGCGGAGGTCAAACAGGCAAAAACCGCCGCTGACCTCCGGCAGAAGGTCGGCAAACTCCGCGCTGCGCTGCGCGCTGCGCCCGACCAGAAAAAGGCCAAGCAGTTTCTGGTGAAACTCGCGATGGTGCTCGATTGATCACCCCTTGGCGAGGGCTCGCCAGAGGGACAGGATGATTCCTGCGGTCGCTCCCCAGATGAAATACTCCCCGTACGGCATTGCCGTATAGTGGCGCAGCCTGCCTCGGTAATGAAGCGAATGCTGCTGGTGGTTGGCGGGATCCAGCAGAAAGGCCAGCGGCACCTCGAAGGCCTCTGCGACCTCAAAAGCGTCAAGCTGCAACTCGAAAGGTGGGGTCACCAGGGCTACCACCGGGGTGACCCGAAAGCCGGTACTGGTGAGGTATTCAGGCAGGTAGCCGGCGATGTCGACATGCGCGGCGGCCAGGCCGATCTCCTCGGCAGCCTCACGCAAGGCCGTATGCGCCGGCGAAGCGTCGGTTGGCTCGCACCGCCCGCCTGGGAAACTGATCTGGCCTGGATGATCCTTCAGATGCGCAGTGCGCTGTGTCAGCAATACGGTTGGCCCACCGATGCGCCGAACGATCGGGAAGAGCACGGCAGCCGGCAGCAACTCCTCGTCACCAATACCGTCTTCGAGCACCGCTGTCACCAGTGAAGGCTCGCGGTGCAGGACCTCGCGTATACGGTCGAGGTCCCCAACACCGCTGCCCATTGCCGGCTCGAGTGCTGGGGCAAGCAAGGACTCAGCTGCCGACAACACGCTCTTCCTCCTCGATCTCTGCACGCACCGCGGCAAGGGCGTCGCGCAGGGTTTCTTCGGGCAGGGCGTTGAGCGTGCTCGAAACCAGATTCGCGGACTTGATGGCTCCCTGCGGCAGCACATTGCTGTCCAGAGAGGCGACCAGTGCAGCCGTTGCACCGACGACCTGCAGCAGCCTCTGTCGCTCGCTCATCAAAAGCTCGAGCTCGTGGCCCAACATCGATCCTTGTTTGTCGCGGTGAGGCATATTCGACTTCTCCTAGTAGCGCTTCCTGAGAGTCATGGTCTGACCATCGCGCTGCATTTCCATCCGGTTCAGGAAACTCATGCCCAGCAGGGCAAACGGCAGGTCCTGCTGATGCACCAGGGCATCGACATTATTCAGGACAATCTCGCCAACCCGTACCGTATCCAGCTTGATATGAATCACCAGGGCGGGGCCATTGGCCGTACTGGTGACCCCCCGCTGTCCTTTGCTGGCGTCAATCCCGATGCGCCGCGCATCGCCGGCACCGAGCGAGATCATGGTGGCGCCGGTATCCACAAGAAAGCGAACGGTCGTTCCGTTGATGTTTCCAGTGGTCAGGAAATGGCCACTCCCATCAGCAGTCAGGACTGCCTTGCCCCCTCCCTCACCTGCGGGTTGCGACGCGACGTTCTGCCCAACCCGCAGGATACGCTTCTTTCCGTCGGTCTCGATGGTAGCGGTGTCATTATCGACCGAGAGCACCTTGATGCCTTCGTCGGTTTTCGTGCCGACTGCCACGGTTCGAGGCGCTCCACCATTGATGGTCAGCAAAGCCTTTCCTGGAAACACGCCGGCCAACCCGACATCAACCGCCAGTGCAGACCCACAGAGCAAGCAGGAAGACAGGCAGAGTACCTGCCGAATCGCCATCCATCCACAACGCCAGTGGCCACCATTGCCGACACGGCGCTTGACCATCCCGTATCCTCCTCCAGGCAAACCTGGCGGACTCAGCGGTAAACAAGCACCGGAATTTTCGAGTGCGTGAGCACCTTGTTGGTCTCACTGCCAAGCAACAGGGCGGTGATGCCACGACGACCATGCGAGGCCATGAAAATCAGGTCGCAGCCTGCCTCGGTGGCAGCGTCGATGATCGCCTGGTAGGGAATGTCACTGGTCAGCGATCGCTTGGCAACCTGGACACCCTCGGTTGCGCCGAGTTCGACGACGAAATCCAGCGTCTGCTCAGCTTGTTGCTCGGCAAGTTCGGCAAACTTCTCAGGTGTCGTCGGGTCGATCAACGCTCCTTCTCCATAATAAGTGACCGGGTATTCCGGTTTGGCGAAGAATACCGTAATGCGCGCCCCGGTCTCCTTGGCGAAGGAAATTGCTCGTCGGGCAGTGTCCTGGGAAAGCTGGGAGCCATCGGTAGGGACAAGGATGTGTTTGAACATGGCATTTCCTCCTCAGAGTATTCATTCTAATTGATATTGGTCATGGTTGGCGGCAAGCACCCGCTTGACAATAATAGTGTTAGTTCAGCGAGGTTCTGTATGCACACGATCACGAATTTCATGGCCAACGATCATCGCTCTTGTGACCATCTGATGGTCGCGGTCGAGCAGGCTGTCGCCAGCGGCGACTGGGCTCTGGCGAGGACCGATTTCGGTCTATTTCAAAAAGCGATGCAGGATCATTTTGAGGCCGAAGAGTCGCTCCTCTTTCCGCTCTTCGAACAGAGCACCGGCATGTACCGAGGGCCTACGCAGGTGATGCGCGGTGAGCACGCACAGATGCGACAACTGCTCGCCGCCGCCGCCGAGGCTCTGGTCGGGCAGGACTTTGACGATTATACTGGCATTGCAGAAACGCTATTGGTCATGATGCAACAACATAACCTCAAGGAAGAGAACGTGCTATATCCGATGTGTGATCAGCATTTGACCGATCAGGTCGAAGCCTTGCTGCCGGAGCTGCAGAAGCAGCTCGCCGGACCAGAAAAGTCCCGACATGACTAGGGTCGATGCCGACATCGTCATTGACGCACGCGGCCTCGAACCGCCAGAGCCGATGGTACGCAGCATGGAAGCGCTCGGTCAACTGGGCTCAGCCCAGAAACTCCTGGTGCTGCTTCCCCGTGAACCTTACCCGCTCTACCGGGCGCTCGAGATCAATGGCTTCTCCTGGCAGACGGCATATCGGCCAGACGGCACGGTAGAAGTCCTGATCCAGCATAAACAATAAATGCAGGCACTGCTGTCGTTTGATCAGGCGCCGCCGTTTGCCGCCCCGTTCCGCTTTTTTCTCACTGCCCCGCTGTTCGCCCTGTTCGCCGGCATGCTCCTGTTGTGGAGCGGGCCAGAGCTGTTCGCCTCGCGCTGGACACCCGCAGCGCTGGCGCTGACGCATCTGATCAGCGCTGGATTCATGCTGCAGGTGATGTTCGGGGCGATGATCCAGATTCTGCCAGTAGTGGCCGGGGCAAACATCGCGCAACCGCTGCTGCTGGCGACCCTGGTGCATGCCGCGATCACGCCGGGAGTATTGCTCCTGGCTACAGGTTTTCTGACTTCCGAGCCACTCGCATTCCGCTTGGCGGCGCTGTTGCTGGGCAGCGGCACGGCACTCTTCCTTGGCGCCGCAGGCCATGCCCTGTATGCGGTGGCATCGAGCAATCCCACCATTCGCGGCCTGAAACTGGCGTTGCCGGGTCTGGGCATGACCGTTTGCCTCGGAATGCTGCTGGCAATGGCTCTCGCCGGATCGTTCGAGGTGCCGCTACTGCAACTGACGTCGATTCACTTCGCCTGGGGCTTCGTCGGCTGGAGCATCATCCTGCTGGCCAGCATCGCCTTCGTGGTGGTACCGATGTTCCAGATCACGCCGCCTTATCCGACCTGGTTTGCGAATCGTTTTGCCGGCTCGCTGATGACTATGCTGTGCCTGTGGAGTATTGCGGATGGCCTTGGCTGGACATGGCTGGCGGCGCTGCTGGCGGATGCAGTGCTGCTGACGGTTGCTGCACTGGCGGTGCTGACGCTGCAGGTGCAGAGCCGCAGCAAACGTGCCCGCTTCGACGCGACCCAGCATTACTGGCGCCTGGCGATGCTGTGCACGCTGGCCAGCTGCGTGCTGTCGCTGGCGGCAAACCACCTGCCGTTACTTGCCGAGCATCAAGCGTGGCCGCTGCTCTGCGGTGTACTGGCATTGTTTGGCGGAGGACTGTCGGTGATGATCGGCATGCTCTACAAGATCGTTCCTTTTCTGGTTTGGTTGCACTTGCAGAATCTGGGTGATGGACGAGTGCTGGCACCGAACATGAACAAGGTCATTGCCATGCGTCAGATCGACCGGCAGATGTACGCCCACTTCCTGGCTCTGGCCTTGCTGCTGGCCGCAGCGTTATGGCCCGGATGGTTCACTTATCCGGCCGGACTGATGCTGCTGATTGCCAATGCCAGTCTGCTGCGCAACCTGCTGAGCGCCCTCGCATGCTACCGGCAGCATTGCTTGAAGATCGCTGCCGGGATGGCCTCTAAACCTGCCGAGCAGGACTCCTGATGAGCTACCTGTTTCTCAAGCACCTGCACATTGGCTGTGTCGTGATCAGCGGCGCCGGCTTCCTCCTGCGTGGTCTGTGGATGCTGGCGGACTCCCCCTGGCTGCAGCGACCAGGCGTGCGGGTGTTGCCTCACCTAGTAGACACCGTCCTGCTGACTAGCGCGATCGCCCTGGCCGTGCTCAGCAGTCAATATCCCTTCGCCGCCGCCTGGTTGACTGCCAAGCTGATCGGTCTGCTGATCTACATCGGCTGTGGGACGATGGCTCTAAAACGCGCGCGCAGCAAGGCGCAGAGAGCCGCTTTTCTGGTTGCTGCACTCACTGCATTTGCCTACATCGTCACCGTCGCCTTAACGCGCAGCCCCTATGGCTTGATTGCAGGACTGGCTTGAAGCGACTGCCTAACGGTCATGACTTTTCCAGGCACCCCCGATCATGAAAGTCATGACCGTTTGTTTCCCTCCCCCGCATGTGGGGAGGGGGGATTCGTGAGTTGCTGACGCAACTTCACATCAACCGCGCTGGTGAGTCATCAGTTTCTTTAACCCTTCGGTATTGAGAATCCGGATTTTTCTTTGATGGACGGCGAGCAGTTTTTCCTCCTGGAAATGCGAAAAGGCTCGACTGACGGTTTCCAGTTTGAGGCCGAGGTAGCTGCCGATTTCGTCGCGTGACATGCGCAGATTGAATTCGGCAGGCGAATAGCCGCGGGCCTTGAAACGTTGCGAGAGGTTGAGGAGAAATGCCGCCAGACGTTCTTCGGCACGCATCGTCCCGAGCAACATCATCACCCCGTGGTCACGAACGATCTCGCGGCTCATTACCTTGTGGAAGTGATGCTGCAGGGTGTGGATTTGTCTCGACAGCCCTTCGAGATGCGAGAAGGGAATCGCACAGACTTCACTGTCTTCGAGGGCGATGGCGTTACAGGTATGAATTTCGCTGCTGATGCCGTCGAGGCCGAGCAGCTCGCCGGTCATCTGGAAACCGGTGACCTGGTCACGGCCATCCTCGATCAGCACGTCGGTCTTGAAAAAACCGCTGCGCACTGCGTAGATCGATTCGAAGACCTGCCCGGCGCGGTAGAGATAATCGCCGCGTTTCAGTCGCCGGCGCGCGGAAACCAGTTCGTCGAGCTTCTTCAGTTCCTCCGGGGCGAGACCAATGGGGAGGCACAGCTCGCGGAGGTTGCAGTTCGAACAGGCGGTTTTCACGATTTCAAAGGCCAGCCTCGCTGTCGCGGCATCTTTGGACATACCGAGCTTTTTTCTCCAAACCCTGCGTTTGATCCACGTCAACCCGACGGCATCGCCTCGGCCCGATAATGCAGACAATAATTAGTGTCGTGGGAACATGAACTCTGCCACAGGCAACCTGGTTTTTGATCCTCAGATCATCCGCCGTTTCGACATCAACGGTCCGCGCTACACGTCGTACCCGACAGCGGATCGCTTCGTTGAAGCCTTTGGCGAAGATGCCTCCAGACTCTGGCTCGGCAAGCGCAATATTGGCGCCATCAGCCGACAGCTGTCATTGTACTTCCACATTCCCTTCTGCAACACCATTTGCTATTACTGCGCGTGTAACAAGATCATCACCAAGGACCATGGTCGTTCGGCCAAATACCTGAAATACCTGGCACGTGAACTGGCTCTGCAGAGCAGCTATCTCGAAGGTGGCGATCAGGAAGTGGCGCAGTTGCACTGGGGAGGAGGTACTCCGACCTTTCTGACACACGACGAGATGCGTCAGTTGATGGCCGCGACACGCAGGCACTTCAGACTGATCGAGGGCGGCGAGTATTCGATCGAAGTCGATCCGCGCAAGGTGGATCGCAGCACCGTCGAACTGCTCGGCGAACTGGGCTTCAATCGCATGAGCGTCGGCGTGCAGGATTTCGATGCAAGCGTCCAGTTGGCCGTGAACCGCGTGCAGAGCGAGGAAGAAACCTGCGCCGTCATCGACGCAGCACGCGCCACCGGTTTCAAGTCGATCAGCGTCGACCTGATCTACGGCCTGCCGAAGCAGACGGTGATGGGCTTTGGACGCACCCTCGACCGCGTGATCGAGCTCAGTCCGGATCGCGTCTCGATCTACAACTACGCCCACCTGCCCAGTCTGTTCAAGCCGCAACGCCGCATCCTGGAGTCGGACATGCCCTCCGCCGACGCGCGTCTGCAGATTCTTGCCCTGGCGATTCGCAGGATGACCGACGCGGGCTATGTCTACATCGGCATGGACCACTTCGCGAAACCCGACGATGAACTTGCGGTCGCGCAGCGGCAGGGGCGTCTGCACCGCAACTTCCAGGGGTATTCGACGCATTCGGACTGCGATCTGCTGGCCTTCGGCATCTCGTCGATCAGCAAGGTCGGACCCACGTACAGTCAGAACGTGAAGACCCTTGACGAATACTACGACCGGCTGGACAGCGGCACCCTGCCGGTCTACCGCGGCATCGAGCTGAACGCGGATGACCTGCTGCGGCGTTCGATCATTCAGTCGCTGATGTGCCATTTCGAACTGTCGATCGAGTCGATCGAAATCGCCCACCTGATCGACTTCAAGAGCTATTTCGCCACCGAGCTCGACGATCTCCACGAAATGGTCGATGCCGGCCTGGTTCGCGTCGATGACAAATGGATCAGCGTGCTGCCGCGCGGCCGCATGCTGGTCAGAGCGATCTCGATGGTCTTCGACCGCTATCTGCGTGCCGACCGGCAGCGTACCCGCTACTCGAAGGTGATCTGAACCTGATTCATGCCTGCCGGCTCTGCCACGTCAATCCGTTTCGATGAACACCTGAATCTGTCTTTCGACATAACCAGCATTACCGACCGCCCCCCCCGCCGAAGCGGTGGATGTCACCCAGAAAATCGTCCGGTTGCTTGCGCCTTCCGTGTAAGTATTCGAGGTACAAGTCACCCATACCGTAAATCCGTCGGTAAACGCCGGTTGACCTGGCGGACACGCGTTGCTGGCGATGATCACTCCTGCCGCCCATTGCACACCGCCTTTTGCCGCCCAGTACGCTCGCGAACCCTGCACATCCTGCGCGGAAGTGAGCTGCTGGGTATTCGAGAAGGTGAGCATGAAAGCACCCAGAGCCGCCAGCACGACGAGCAGGAAGATCGCCGAGACAAGGGCGAAACCGCCCTGAGCGATCACCGTTGAACGGGTTCGTCGGCGGTTCATGGCGTATTGTCCACGTGCGCCTGGTGATAAAGAGAAATAGTCTCGCCGGAAGCCACATCGGTAATCCCCAGGGACATCGAGACCATGCCGAAGCGGCTTAGTCCGGTACTGACTCCCGGCGGATCATAAGTGAGACTGCAACTGCCAAGATTGCTTGCCAACACCGAAGAGGTTGCCCCAGCGACCATCGCCGCGCAGGTCGCCGGTGGTGTCCAGGCCGCACCCAGAACACGCACATGCCGGGTCAGTGATCCTCCGTCACATCGGAAAGAAACCACGTGCGAGCCGGCCGGGATCACCTGGAATCGGTTACCCGGCGATTGACTCGGCAATTGCTTGCGGCCGAAGGGCGCTGCCGCTCCAACTCCGACAAAGCTGATCGCGGTGGTGTTTGGCGTGCCGCCGGGCTCGGCCACCGTCGCTACCTGAATGGCGTTGATGCCGGTATATGCATCACCGCTGGAGCTGCCGTCGTTGAACACCACCACGACATCGCCCGCGGCAATCCGGCTGTCGGCGGGCAAGGTGCTGTTCAGCCAGAGCATATCGAAGCGATCGTCAATCGCCGTAAAGTCCAGCGGATCGCCATTCCCGGTCGTCCCATCGACTTCGGCGCGATAGCGTGCGCCGATCTTGGTCGGAATGAATTCGATGCACAACCCGGACCCGTCCGCTGAAGTTCGCACGCTATTCGGCAAGGCCAGCCGGATGTCCCGGGCCATGCGCCGCACCGCCGTATCGGCGATGTCGGTCAGACCTGCCCGGCGTTCGGCATCCAGGTAGCCATCGACTGGCGTGCGGATGAACACTGCCACCATACTGGCAATGATGCCCGTGATGACGATCACCACAATCGCCTCGATCAGCGTGAAGCCGCAATTCCTGGTGCGCAGGCCATTCATGATCAGAAACCCGCGGCGCGATAGCCGAACAGCGTGATTTCCTGCCCACCGCCCGTCACGGTCACAGTGACCCTTTGCATGGCAACCCCGCTAACGTTCACCGCGGTCACGGCCACCGTTGCCGAAAGATTCGCGAGAGCAGGGATCAACGTTGCACCGAGCGTATCGACACCGCGGATGACGGCGCTTGCAGGCGCTCCGTCAAAGCAGGTGTAATCCGTCACGCCGACATACAGGGCGCGGTTGGAACAGGTATTGAAATCGGTTTCCGGCAGGGTTGCCGTCGCATCCCGAGGCAGCACCTCTTCGAGAATTGCCTCGGCCATTGCTACGGCCTGCTTGCGCAGCATCGGGTCGGCACTCGCTCGGGTGCCTGAATTCATCACCACGAGAATGCCGAAGATCCCCACGTTGATGATGAGGATGAACAGGATCAGCTCGATCAGTGTCAAGCCACGTTGACTGGAGGGGGTAAATGAAAGTGTTGGGAGAGTCCGACAGGCTCCCCTCCCCCCTCGCGGGGGAGGGGTTCGGGGAGAGGGGGCGTCCATGCCCTCGCAGAGGCCAGCAGAGCAGATTGACGGCTCTGACCACTTGTTTTCGCAAGGATTCGACGAAGTCGTGTGCAACCATGACCCCCTCTCCCCCAACCCCTCCCCCGCGAGGGGGGAGGGGCGATCACCCCATGCCAACGCCTTTCCATCGAACCAAGTACTTCGACCAACACTTTCATTCGCACCCTGACTGGAGCGCTGACAGGCGGTTTCAGTGAACATGACCGGTCGTATGATCGATGGTCATTGTACCGGCCGTGCCGGCCACGTTGATGGTTACATTGCTCGCCTGATCAGTATCGCCCAGGCTGCGAAACTGCAAGGCCGCAACCGACGAAGACAGCCCTGTGCCACCCCGCGGCGGATTGGGCAAAGCCAGCGGGGTATCGCAAACATTCGAGTTGGCCGCCGCGGCGATCGTCAAGCCTACGCCGGTCGCCCCCAGGGTCACACAAACCGTGCGCCGCTGCGCCACGGCCGTCTTCTGAGCATAACGCAGCAGGGACTTGGTTTCATCGTAAAACCCTCGCGATTCAAAGACGTTCCGGTCAAGAAATCGCGGCCATGCGACAATGGCCAGGATGCCGACGAGGATCAGCACGGTAATCAGCTCAATCAGCGTAAAACCGCGCATTCTCATTTTCTCATGGCCATCAAACGGGATCAAAAGCCTTCCCGCAGATAGATCTGACGGTTGGTGTTGCTGCTGTAAATACCGAAGGTCGCTCGTGCCACGGCATCGCGATCGAAGGCCGCGCCGCACCATTTGCCGCGCAGGTAGGTCGCGGATCTTGCCGTTCCCGCCGGATACGTTGGCGCCCAGGCCGGACACATGGCCAGCGCAGGATCGAGACGCAATACCACATCGACGCTGCCCGCCGCATTCGGAGCCTTCAGTCTAACCGTGCCGACGCCGCTACTGAACGCGCCCATCGTGATCGATCCCGTCGGCAGACTGCTGCCGTTGACCGAGCCCTGATAGTTTCCGATGCCGACGTTGGCCGTGCTCAGTGCCGTACAGCCATCAAGCGTATTCCTGATGAAGGCCAAACCGTTCCAGTACTGCGTTTCATAGGGTAAGGAAAGATCATTGCGCTCCGAACCGTAGGCATTGCCCAACCACAGGCGGCCATAGCGCAACGGTGTACTCGCCGTTTGAACCGCGCTGGCGTTGATCATGGTGACTCCGTCGCTATCCGTCGGCCGGGCAAACAGCGTGACGCTGGTTTCACCGGCCAATGCACTGGGGCGGCTGATCTGGTGTTTGGCACTGACCGTGGCAACGCCCTGGTTCCAGGTGCCGCTCGGCGCCGTGGCACTGCCTGAGAGCGTTGAGCCGGCGGGTAAGGCGGAACTCGTGGTGAAGGCAAAATGACTCCAGGTGGTGAGTCCCAATTTGGCGAACGAACCCGTGTAATTCCGCGTGGTGACATTGGCGGTGTTCTGCGCGGTCAGGGTGAAGGGAGTCGTGAAGCCATCCTGCCCGAAATAGGTGAAGGTGCCGCAGCCAGCGCTTGGCGGGCTGGCGGTAATCGCAAAATGGTCAGGATAAAAGCGCCCGACCTTGCCACTGGTGATGCCGACCGTCTCGCCGGCACCGAGATAATTGCCATCGCCGACGCTGGGCGTCAGGGTGATGATTCCTGCTTCGCTCCAGTTCAGCGTGGTGTTGCTAGCCGAGCCATTGTTAAAGCTGCCAAAGGCGGCCGGATTGCCGAGCGCCGGGTTGTTGGTCAGCTCGACCAGGCCACTGGCCAGTGCGCGGCTGAGCATGACCGATTCGGGCGGGGCTTCCTTGCCGAAATTCCGGGTGAGGCACGCAGATGGAATGTCGATCAGGCGCGTATAGGTGGACAGATTCGCTGCACATGCGGCATTGACCGCGCTCACCGTGGCCGAGAAATTTTCTCCTGCTCTGACAAACGCGCCTCCTGAAGCATCGGCAGCACCCGGGTTAGCCGTGTTTGGAGCAGCGGTCTGCCTGATATCGGTTAGCACGAATGCATATGGCCTGACCACAAACCCCGATCCGCCCGTACCTTTCACCGTCCCTGACAGGGTTGCACCGCCCGCCGTCGCGGTGGCCGAGATGCCGATCTTCCCGACATCGACGAAATTGAAGGAACCCAGGCTGGCGTTGCCGTTGGCATCGAAGGACAAATTGATCGATGTGCCTCCGGTACCGATGGCCGAGCCTCCAATCGACAACAGGTTGCCACTGCTGCATGCGGACGGATTGATGCACTGGTAGTTGAAGGTCACCGGATGTGGCGAGGTAAACGCCGCTTCGCAGCTCTTGGTCGAGGTATTCGTCTTGACCGCCCGTAACCAGTACGAAGCGGAGTTCACCCCCGCAACCTGATCGGGTACGGTTGCTTCCAGCGCATCACTGGCCGTCGAGAAAATGAACCCGGCCGTATGGAAGGTCGTCGCACAACTGCTGGCGAGCACGCAGTTGATGCCATCGGGACAACATTTTCGCGGATTGGTGGCCGGTGTCTGCTCACCGGAGAGGGTGACCGTCACTCCAGTTCCGTTCACCGCGGCCGGGTAGCTCAAGGTGGCACTGCCAATGCCGGTCGAATCAAAAACTACCGGACTGAAAAGCGTGCCGGACGAAGTCGCCAGAGTCGCCGTTTTGCCATTCACGGCTCCCTGGCGATTACTGCAGGGGCTGCTGGCGTCGGCACAGGCCGTTACGATTACTGATGTCGGCAAACAGGCAATGCTGGAGGTCGGCAGCGACAATTCATAGTGATCCACGGTCGCCGCACAGGCATGGACCAAACCGGCAAGCGCTTCGATTTCCAACGGTGTGAGTGCGCGGTTGTAGATGCGAATCTCGTCAATGTCACCGTTGGCCGTATTGGCCGTGTAGCCGGCTGGGATGCCATTGATTTTCGTCATGTGCTGCGCGCCGAAATACAGGGGTGCCATATCGCCGAGAACACCGTTGCTTGCCGTCACCGAACTGGCCACTGGACTGGTGTTCCCATCGAGATAAATGTACAGCCTGTTGGCCGGGAGATCCCAGCTTACCGCGATGTGATGCCAGACATTGGCTGCAAAATTGTAGGCCACCGAACTCGCCCTGGAATCGGTATCGGAGGTATCTTCAAGGGCAAAGCGCAAGCTGCCGGAACCATCCTTGATCAGAAAGAAGTGCTTGTCCAGCACAGGATTTCCCAGATCGTTCGAGGCATCGAAGAGCATGCGCGAATTTGTGTCGTCCCATTTCGCATTGCTGCGATACCAGAAGGCAATGGTACCGGCGTTACCGATATTGTTCACGTCGATGGCCGTATTGATGCCAATCGCGCTGGTTCCCGACGGGATGCTGGCCACGCCACAGGTACCGGGGCTACCGGAAATGGCCGCGCCGCTGCCGGGCGGGTTGCCGGTGGTCGTCGCACTCCCGAGTTGCGAGGCATGGCGGCCATTACCGCTGGTATCGGTAAAAATGTTTGCCCCGGCCGTTTCGTCCAGTGGGTAATAGGTGTATGGATTCGGCAGCAAGACGTAGGTATCGGTCGCCGTATTGTTGGCAAGATTGCCGTCGCCACCCGTACCCGATACGGTTGCCGTATTGACCAGAACCCCGTTGGCACTGGCCGCCACGCTGACATTGATCACCAGGGGCGTTGCCGAAGCACCGGCAGCCAGCGCACCTGCATTCGTGCAGGTCAGCACTTGCGCAGCCACCGAACAGGACCATCCGGCACCCGATAGCGAAGCGTAGGTCACCCCCGTCGGCAAGGTATCGACGATGCTCAGCGGCCCGGGCTCCGACAGGGAGCCGATGTTGGTCACGGTCAGGGTGTAGCTGGCGGTTCCGCTCGGCACCAGCGGGCTGCTGCGGCTCATGGCCAGGTTGAGGTCGCGCAGGGAAGGTTTCAGGGCCATCAGGTGGCCGACCCCGGTATCGGCATTGCCCGCAGCAACGGCCTCCGTGGCCCCCGTGGCGCCGATGGCCGCCCACGGCGCCGTCGCCATCTGGAGTGTCGTACCGATATCACTCTCTACCGCCGGCGCCCGGACATCGAGGCGCTCGGTCATACCGGCAATGCCCGTGGGATTGGCAAAGCTGCTCCCCGAAAGGTAACTGATCGACGAAACCAGCATGGTGTTGGCGACGGTCGTCGTAATCGAGGTCGTGCCATGCGTCAGGCCGCTGGCAGTCAGGCGCTGACTCCAGACGTCGATCGGACTGGCGGAAGTATCCACCCCCGAGAAGGCAAGGATGCCGCCGACCGCGCTGCCGCCCTGATTGAGGTAGTTATTGACGAAAGTCCAGGTGTAACTGTTGGGCTCCGAAGTGCCGGCAATCCGGTAGTAGGTCAGCAGGGTCATGCCCTGTGGCAAGGTTAACAGACCACCACCAGGCTGATTCGTCGAGGTCATCAGGTTCCAGCCGGGCGGCGGCGTCCACACGACCCCCTGCGGTACGCCGGGAGGATTTTGCTGCTGCGGACGCGCCGCGATCGAAGCGATCAGCGCCATTCCGGGCGTGACGCCGGCCGGTTTGGGAATGACCAGCGCCGCTGCCGTGCCATCGGTCGGGATGGCCGGATTCAGGCCGCTGCTGGCGTCGACATAGACAATCGCGGCTTCGGTGGAGCAGGCACAGAACCACATCAGCAGCGTGAGCAACGCGCGGGTTGCCGAACACGGATCGCTCCGCTGCCGCAGTGAGGTCGTATCCTGTCTGGAATCGTGCCTAGTTACCCGCACCCGTGACCACATACGTTGCAGTCCAGCCTGAAGCACAAGGAGATCCTTTGCCCATATTCAACGTGCAGGTCACCGGAGTCCCGTTGGTGGTGCTCGCGGCGGTATCCGCGGTGAGGTAGTACGCTGAAGTGCTGCAAGCGGTGCCCAGGGTCATCGAAGGATGCATCAGCGTGCCGACATCCGAGCATTTGGTCATCTTGACGCACTTGCCGGCGGTCGCGACATTGCCAATGACCGAACAACCCGCGTAGTTGATCGAATCTGCAGAGGCCAGCCCACCACTGACGCCCTTGATCGCGGCCGTCTGCGCATCGTCGGTCAGATCGACGAACTTCGGCAAGGCCGTGGCCGCCAGGATGCCGAGAATGACGATCACCACCACCAGTTCAATCAATGTAAAGCCACGCTGCATTTGTTTCATGGGTTTTCTCCTTGGTAAGAAATATCAACAACCCGCTGTATTCAGCGTGATGACCGGTGCCAGAGCCGCCGTCGCTGCCGTATAACTGATGCGGCAGTTCGCCGCAGTCGTTGCGCCGTTGATCGTGATCGTCAGCGGCGGCCCGACGGCAACCGTGACGCCATCATTGACCGTATCGATCTGGGTGGCGGCGATGATGCCCGCCACGGTCGCCGCCGGATAACGATTGACCATCGCGATGGCGGTGCCGTCCATGTTCGCGGTTCCGGCCGCTGCCGTACAGGTGGCGCCGACCGCTGCTCCTCCGGCCAGATCCAGCTCGCAACGGGATCTGGCCAGCGCCGCCGCTGAACGGACACTGCCGAACAAGGCTTGTGCCTTGGCAATGCGCGCATCCTGCTGGGCGTTGATGAAGCGCGGCAGCGCCACCGCCGCCAGAATGCCGATGATGGTAATCACGATGATGAGTTCGATCAGGGTAAAACCTTGTGCTGTACGCCGCATTGCCTAAGCTCCCAGAACAGCCACAGAAACGGAAAGATACGCCTCATGGCCTGATGACGGCAAAAATCGCCGATTTCTTTACCGATATTTCAACTTCTACCCAAAACCCATCGGCAGTCTGCAGTGGCGGCCAATTTCAGGCCCACAAAAGCGCCACTCGCCATTCGTTCCGGCACGCGCGTCACACTCCAGCCCAAGACATTGCAGCGATCCCCGCTGTCCGCCGAAGGAACACGCAGATGGCTGGTATGGCGTGGCCGATAAACCAGCTCGCGACGGTCACGGTCAAAACACCACGCCCCTGCGGGCAATTCCCGGCTTTCTGCGGCCGAACACTCACCGCGATACCCTGCCGGATCTGAACCCATCCAGTGTACAGGGTTATTACCCACCCATGCAGCGATTTCACTTTCCCGCTGCTGCATGAGCGCTTCACCCATGGCCAGCTGCATCCCGGTTCGCATGTTGCGGATGGTCAACTCGACCGCCAGCCTTTCCGCTCGTTCACTGGCATCGTGCAAGGCCGACAACAGGCCGAAGGCCAGCAAGCCGACCACCACCCACAGCACGGCCCACTCGAACCAGTGCGAAGTGGCATCGTGGCCGGAACGCCGGATCTCCCGCGGCATCACCGCTTGATGGCCACCTTGCCCAAATCCCACATCGGCAGGAAGATGCCCAGCGCCAGGATCAGCACCATGATGCCGAGCATGATGATCAGAATCGGTTCGATCTGCTGGCTGAGCGTCTTGAGTTCGTATTCGACTTCCTGCCGGTACATGTCGCCAATCTCTTCCATCATGTCATCGACCGCTCCCGACTCTTCCCCGACAGCCACCATCTGCAGGACGACGGGGGTAAAGATGCCGGAACTGATGGCGGCGCGCAACAGGCTTTCGCCCCGTTCGATGCTTTCGCGCATTCCTTCGATGCAATGCGCGATGTAACGGTTATCGACCGTTTGCGCCGAATTGGATAAGGCCTGCATGACCGGAACGCCGCTGCGCATTCCCAGAGAAAAACTGCGGGCGAAGCGGGAAAGCGCAGCCTTGTGCAGGATTTTGCCGGCAATCGGAAATTTCAGGGATATCCGGTCCCAGCGGTAACGCCCCGGGGTCGTTCGCAGCCAGATGCCAAAGGCCATCCCGCAGCCGATGGCACCAAGCAACAGGGATGGCCAGTAAGCCACCATGAAATCGGAAAAGCCGAGCAATAGCCGGGTCATCATCGGCAATTCGGCCCCAAAACCGGCAAAGACCTTGGCAAAGGCAGGAATCACGAAGAGATTGACGATGACCAGGGCCATCACCATCGCCAACACCACAAAGCTAGGGTAGCGCAACGCCGATTTAACCTGTTCGCGCATGTAGCGCTCGAACTCAAGGTGCTCGAACAGGCGGAAGAAAACTTCGTCGAGCAGACCGGTCGCTTCACCGACACGAACCATCGACAGGTAGAACGGCGAGAAAACGCGCGGATGCCGGGCCAGGGTCTGTGACAATTCCCGACCGCCTTCCAGACTCTCGCGAACCTCGCCAATGACGCGCTTCATCTCGGGATTGATCGCCGCTTCCTGCAGACCGCTCAGGGAACGCATGATCGGTACGCCCGATTTGAGCAGTCGATGCATCTGCCGGCTGAAGAGCAAGAGGTCGATTGGCGAGATTTTTTGCCTGAACAGCGTGACTTTCCGGCGGGATGCCGGTTCGCCCGCCCTGCTCTCCCTGATCTCGACCGGCGTCAGTCCCTGCCCGCGCAGAAAATCGACGATGGCACCACTATTCGCCCCTTCAAGCGATCCCTCGACGAGATCTCCGCCAGCGTTCCGTCCTTTGTAAGCGAAGTTCGGCATCCTCAATCTTCGAACTGATTGCTGATGCGCATCGCTTCCTCGATGGTCGTGCGGCCTTGCACCACCAGTCGCAGGGCATCGCGGCGCAGCGTTTCGCCGGCCATCTGCCGGCGTGCCGCCTGAACGAAGCTGCCCGTGTCGTCGACGTTGATCGCCTCGACAATTTCGTTGGTCATTTCGAGCATCTCGTAAACCCCGGTACGACCCTGGTAGCCTGTTCCGGCGCAATGCAGGCAGCCCTTCCCCTGCAGGAAGCGGTGCTGGTCGACCGTGTCGCCCAACTCGTAGCGCAGCCATTCGTGTTCTTGCGGCGACGGGCGGTGTGGTTCGGCGCAGTTGCCGCAGATCACCCGCACCAGCCGCTGTGCCAGCACCAGTTGCAACGATAGTGCAACCATGTAACGGGGAACGCCCATGTCGAGCAGTCGAATGGGGGTCGAGATGACATCGTTGGTATGCAGGGTCGAGAGTACCATGTGGCCCGTAATCGCGGCGCGCATGCCGATTTCAGCGGTGGTCTGATCGCGCATCTCGCCGACCAGAACGATGTCCGGATCTTGTCGCAGTGCGGAACGCAACACCCGCTCGAAGGACAGATCGATCTTCTCGTGCACCTGCACCTGATTGATGCCGGGAAGCCGGTATTCCACCGGGTCTTCAACGGTGATGATCTTCTTCTCGGTGGTATTGAGTTCGGACAGGGCAGCATAGAGCGTCGTCGTCTTGCCGCTGCCGGTCGGACCGGTGACCAGCACCATGCCACTGGGACGACGTATCGCATGGCGCAGACGTTCGAGCGTAGGTGGCGGCATGTTCAGCCGATCCAGCCCGAGCAGTCCGGTGTTCTGGTTCAGCAGGCGCATCACGACCGACTCGCCGTACTGCGTCGGCATGGTCGAAATCCGCACGTCGATCTGGTTGTTGCGCACCTTGATGGCAAAACGACCGTCCTGCGGCAAGCGCTTTTCCGAGATGTCGAGTCCGGACATCAACTTGAGACGCAGAGAGAGGGCCGGGGCAATTTTGGCATCGGCTTCCATCTGTACCTGCAAGATGCCGTCGATACGGAAACGAACGCGCAGCGAGCGATCCTGTGGTTCGATATGGATATCCGAAGCACGCGAACGAATGGCTTCTTCGAATACGGTCTGCAGCAATTTGACGACGGGAGCTTCCTCGGCACCCGTAGCCGTTCCGATCAGGCCGCCAAATTCGATCGGCACATCTTCCAGTTCGGCGGTCAGTTCCCTGGCCAGGCCGCTGATTTCTTCGGTACGCCGATAGACGCGATCGACCAGCGCCAGCAAATGGCCCTCGGCCACTACCACCAAGTCGATTTCGCGACGCAGAAGACGCAGGACTTCGTCATAAGCCTGCAGGTCGGTGGGATCGACGAAACCAACCCGCAGTCGGCCGCGAATCTCGTCGAGCACGACCGCGCGAAAACGCCTCGCCTGCGCCTCGGGCAGGAGATTGACCTGTTCAGCGCGTGGATTGAAGTGCCTGAGATCGACGTAGGGAACTTGCAATTGTTTTGCGAGCGCCTGCGAAATCGCCTCTTCGGTGACAAATGAACTGTCGACGACGATGCGGCCCAGCTTGCGTCCGCTGCGTTTTTGCTCATCGAGCGCAAACTTGAGTTGTTCGTCAGTGAGTAGGCCTTGCTGAACGAGCAGATCGCCGAGGCGAATCTTTTCCGGTCGAGCCATGGCAAAGCTCCAGGGATCCTGAAGGTCCCGGTTAATGTGAAAGTCGCGTCAGCGACTCACGAACCTCCCCTCTCTCCTCGCGGGAGAGGGGTTGGGGGAGAGGAAATACGGTCATGACTTTCATGATCGGGGGCGTCTGGAAAAGTCATGACCGTTAGGACAAATCTGGAAAGGCCATTCACCCTTCGGTCTGTCCCGACCCCAGGGCGAATGGCAGGATGATCGCGGCCCTCGACAAGCTCAGGCCGCCAACCCTGCCTGTCAATGCCAGACCGGATCGTTCGACTAGAACTCGAAATCCTCCTCGTAGTATTCGAATTCCCCGCGCGTCGTGGCGGCGCGATCCCGACCCTGTTCGCCCTTGCGCAGTTCGACGCGACGAATCTTGCCTGAGATGGTCTTCGGCAGTTCGCCGAATTCGAGTCGTCGCACACGCTTGTACGGCGACAGACGGCTGCGCAGGAATACGAAGATGTCGCGCGCCAGTTCACGCCCTGGTTCATAGCCGGCGCGCAAGGTCAGGAACGCTTTTGGTACGGCCAGGCGCAGGGGGTCGGGACTCGGCACGACGGCAGCCTCTGCGACCGCCTCGTGTTCGATCAGGACGCTCTCGAGTTCGAACGGGCTGATGCGATAGTCGGAAGCCTTGAACACGTCGTCGGCGCGGCCAACATAAGTGATGTAGCCATCGGCATCGACGGAGGCGGTGTCACCGGTGTGATAGAAGCCATCACGCATCACCTCGGCGGTCTTCTCGGGGTCGTCGTCGTAGGAGATCATCAGCCCGAGCGGACGCGGCGACAGCATCAGACAGATTTCGCCTTCGTCGGAGACCTGACCGTCAACATCAACCAGGCGCACCTGATAGCCGGGCATCGGGCGACCCATGGAACCGAGCTTGACCGTCTGTCCGGGCGAATTGCCGACTTGGGCGGTGGTTTCGGTCTGGCCAAAACCGTCGCGCAGGGTGATTCCCCAGGCGGCCTTGACCTGATCGATGACTTCCGGATTCAGCGGCTCGCCGGCACCGATCAGTTCGCGTACCTTGACCGGATACTTGCCAAGGTCTTCCTGGATCAGCATCCGCCATACCGTCGGCGGCGCACAGAGGGTGGTCACCGAGCATCGGACCAGCGTTTCAAGGATCGACGCCGCAGCAAAGCGCGAGTAGTTGTAGATGAATACCGTCGCGCCGGCGTTCCACGGTGCGAAAAAGCAGCTCCAGGCGTGCTTCGCCCAGCCGGCCGAACTGATGTTCCAATGCACGTCACCAGGCTGTAGTCCGAGCCAGTACATGGTCGACAGATGTCCGACCGGATAGCTCTGCTGGCTGTGTAACACCA
Source organism: Candidatus Accumulibacter cognatus (assembly GCF_000584975.1). Lineage (NCBI taxonomy): Bacteria > Pseudomonadati > Pseudomonadota > Betaproteobacteria > Candidatus Accumulibacter > Candidatus Accumulibacter cognatus. The sequence continues at coordinate 27,721 of NZ_JDST02000112.1, forward strand.
GCTTGGGTTTGGAAGTCGTGCCGGAAGTAAAATAGAGCAATTGCGGATCGGTCGCCAGGGTCGAACCGTCGGGGACGAACTCTACTGAACTAGGTAACAAATGACTTTAATTGTCTGGTGTAATGGGCTGTAGAATTCGAG
>NZ_JDST02000113.1:0-3135 GCF_000584975.1 Candidatus Accumulibacter cognatus
AAAATGAGGAAATCACCTAAATCCTATGCGCCGTTGCGCTCGCGACTGGCGCCGCGGCAAAGTTTTTCGAGGTCGTCGAAACGGACGTCGCTCCCCGCATAGAGGAAGCCGGGTTCCGCCCGCCGTCCGACGAAGAGGTGCTTGCCGTAAAGACAGCCCTGCTGCAGACGGTGATGATGCAGACGTGCGCAGGCGCTGGCGATGGCGACCAGCCGCGATGGCCGTACCTCCTGGTCGTGCGCGCTGGCGTTCCACTCGTTAGCGCAATCCTCGCCCTCGTCAGTTGTTGGCACCGTACGCCGAGTCACTATAAGGGTGTAAGGGTGTAAGGGTGTAAGGGTGCGATCGAAAGTGGTGGACGCCTCGGTTGGTCGTGATCCTCTGGAGCCCGGAACGGCCTGGTTGCGTCCCTTGGGCCTGCTGAAAACAGCGCTTCGGCTCCTTCGTCCAACACTTTCGGCTCTACACCCCTCGGCGCGGGCAGCATGAGTAAAGACAGTCGTTTTCGTTTACATTTTCCATTCGCGCTGCAATGCGCTATAGAGCGGAGTAGGATATAGGAATTGCTCGGGCTTTGAGGGATCTCGACAGGAGGATGAGATGGCCAACAGTATCAGTAGATCGGTTTCTGCAATCGTCTTGGGTTGCGGTTTGCTTCTGGAATGCAGCCTCGCATCCGCCGGGATCATCACCCTGCTCAGGGATAATTTTAATGACACTACCGGGCTCAATGCGCCAGGTGACGTGCGCACCGTCGCCGACATTCTGGCCAATGATCCGGGACAGTTGCCAGCGGGTACAACAGTCCTCCTTGGCTCCCCGAACGTGCGCCGGGTCGACGACCCAATCAACATGCTCGGCGGCAACAATGGATTCCACAATTTCTTTGGCAGCAATTTTCTGGTGCTGGGCGACGACTCGGGACCGATCGGCGGCAACCCTAGCGGGCTGAACGAGGACACCGGAATTCGCTTTCCATTCGAGATTCCGGTCGGGGCATTGGGGATTCAAATTCGTTACCGTGTTGCCTTTAATGGCGTCGATACCGCGACCAATCGCACCGATTTTTTGCGGGTAAGGTTGACCGGGCCAGGCGATACGGTCAATGTTCAAACGCTCAGCAGTCCGGTCGACTTCGGCGCCGGCACATTCATCAGTTCGTTCTTCGACGTATTCGTCGATCTCAATCCAGCCACGCTCAGTCCTGGGCAATACCAACTCCAGTTCCGGCTTAACGAGGATAGCAACGGCAACGGGCAGACCAACACCGCAGTCGGTCTGGACAGAATTCGCATCACCGCAGAGATTCCCGAACCGGCGACCTTGCCATTGCTGGCGGCTGGTCTGGGCGGGCTGGTCGCACTGCGTGGGCGCAAGGCGTTATGGGCAGCACGCATATTCTGAAGCTGGGCAAGGAGCGTCCGAAGGGTGTCGAACAACACCCCCCGGCCATGACTTTGCAAGCCCCCCGATGATGAAAGTCATGACCGTTTCCCCTCCTTGCAGGCCGGCATCGTTCGATGGGCGCAGAGCATGCTCTGCGAATTCCTCATTTCACCCCCCCAACCCCTTCCACGATTGGCGCTGCATCGCCGGCCGGCTGTGGAGGCGCGGAGCGGTGCTCCGCGAAACTCCGCCTGCATTCCCGTCAGGGAGGAGGGGAGATTCATGAGTTGCTCGCGACTTGCATGCCACGCAACCTCCGCGCTTCTCTGGCCACGCTTCCATGATCTCGCAACCGACGTAGCCTGATGGAAAGCAAACGCATCATGCGGCAGTTGGTGCGCTGGCGTCGCTCGCTGCACCAGTGTCCGGAAATTGGCTATGAAGAACGGAAAACCGCCCGCTTTGTGATCGCCGAACTCCAGCGCCTGGGAATACCCTACGAGTATGGAGGCGTGGGTGGCGGCATCGTCGCCCGCCTGCGTGGCGTGCGAACAGAAGGAACACGGGTCGCGCTCCGCGCTGAACTTGATGCGTTGCCGATTGCCGAGCAGACCGGCCTGCCGTTTGCATCTCGCCACAGAGGCAAGATGCACGCCTGCGGGCATGACGGACATATGGCCATGGTATTGGGCGCCGCAGCGCTGTTGCAGGATCCGCTCCCGCAGGGCGACGTGGTCCTGATCTTCCAGCCTGCCGAAGAAGGCGGTCTAGGCGCGCAGGTGATGATCGACGCCGGCGCCCTCGCCGGCGTGGCCATGATCTTTGGGGGGCACCTGACCAATCTCTACTCCACTGGGCAGATCATGGCTGTACCGGGGCCGGTTTGCGCCCAGGCAGACAGCTTCCGTATCCGTGTGTTCGGCCGCGGAGGTCACGGTGCCAGGCCGCACGAGGCGACCGACGCATTGGTCGCCAGTGCCGCGCTGGTCGGTGGGCTGCAGACTCTCGTGTCGCGCGAGGCCAACCCGCTCGATCCATCGGTGGTTACCATCGGGACGCTGCAAGCGGGCACCGCCCGCAACGTGATCGCGCACGAGGCGTTGCTGGAGGGAACGATCCGTACGACACAAAGCGGGACCCGGTTACGATTGATTGCCGGGATGGAACGAATGTGTCGCGCCCTGGGGGAGGCATACCATACCCGAATCGAACTCGAACTGTCGGAACCGTATCCGCCAGTGATCAATACGCCGCGCGAAACCGAACTCGCTCGTCGCGCGGCCGCGCGTGTCGTCGGCGCAGGGCGGGTGTTGACTTACGAGTTGCCGAGCATGGGTGCAGAGGACTTTTCGCTTTACCTCAAGGAGGTTCCCGGCTGCTTCGTACGCTTTGGAGCGCGGGCTCCGAACGCGGCGAACGTGCCGCTGCACAGCCCGCAGTTCGATTTCGATGAAGCCGCCCTGCTCATCGGAGCGCGTTACTTCGAAGCCGTCGTCCGCCTTGCGCTGGCCGATGACTTGTCGGCTGCGCAAGTTCTGTCGGACGATCCCACGAGTTATGATGACTCGTTGAGCACGCCCGCCACCTGATCGCCGGGGCCCGCTGTCGCGACCTCGGCCAGCCATCCCGTGCACCCGGCGTCACCGCGCGGAAGGCCGCCGTCACAGGAGAAGAGAACGAGGATGCCGGGCGGGAACTTCACCTGACTTCACCTGTTAAGCGACGCCACCCCTAGCAGCCTGTCGGACT
>NZ_JDST02000114.1:0-315 GCF_000584975.1 Candidatus Accumulibacter cognatus
TTCGGACGGCTAGGCCAAGAGGGCATGGAGGAGATGTTTCAGCAAGCCTTTGCCACGAATTCTGGCGTTGTGCACGAACTGGAAGAAGCCCAGATAGAGCGGGAGTTTTTCTTGTGAGAGGCCACGATGGGGACGCAACCAAGAGCGCAGCAACGACCAGAAGCCTTCCATCGTATTGACAGGGACTTCATGAAACCCGTCGCCGTCCTCATCGCGGGCGTACTCGCCCCGACTATGGCACACGGTTTTGTGTCCGTACCCCCACTCGGGCAGGCGAGCGTAGATGTCATACTCATCGGTGTAGAGGGTCGTGCC
>NZ_JDST02000114.1:365-1019 GCF_000584975.1 Candidatus Accumulibacter cognatus
GACCTCTCCACCGCGTTGAAGCATCCCGAAAATTGGTGGCTTCTCTTTTTCGAGGGTACCGCGCCCGCGAGCGCCCTTCAAGCGCCGCCGTCGGCCCTTACGGCCTTTTTTTTACTGCCTCGGGGTGGCCCTTGTGGCCGGCCACGACATAGACCTCGTCACACTCGACCTCGCCCGAAAGCGTCGGCTCCGCTTGCACCGCCACGATGCCCGTGCGCAATGGCGAGGTCATGCGGTGCGCATCATCTTTATTCAGACCCCACTCCTGCCCGATCTGCTCGTTGGAGAGGTTCAGACCCATCAAGTACAGGCACCAGATCCACACCCCCAACGGTTGATGGTGACCCGCGAAGATCGTGCCGGTCAAGTCGTCAAAGTAGCGTCGGCAAGCCGTGCAGCGATATTTCCGGCGCGACGGCTGGGTCGTGTCATGACCTTGCCGGGTCACTTCGGGTGAGGCACAATGCGGGCAGCACACTCCCTCCGGCCAGCGCCGTTCGCGTACTTCGTCGTAACACTTGGCATCGTCCAGCAAGTTCTGAAGGTGGAGCATCGGGCCATATCCTTACGGAATAACAACCCAAAATTCTATCGGACCGGGCGCCTCACTGCCCATAGATCTTCAACCGTCCGAAACGCATAAAGAGCCATTAG
>NZ_JDST02000115.1:0-2590 GCF_000584975.1 Candidatus Accumulibacter cognatus
CCTGCGCCGGCAACGCGCACCCGGCAACTGCGAGCAGGGCCACAACGGGCGGCCAATCCGGTTTGCAGGGGGTGAACAGGGTTCTCCTCACAGCCAGTTCCCGATGATGATGAACGGCGCCCAATAGAAGGGGTGACTCCAATCAGGGTGACGAAGCCATTCGAGTTGTGCCCGGCGCAGGGCTTCGGTCTTGGACAAGCGGGTGTTGGCAATGCCGCCGTAGAAACTCTTCATGAGTGCTTTCGCCACCTCGTCGGCGACCGGCCACAGGGTGCCGAGGACACTCCGGGCACGCGCCTTGATGGCGGCGCCGGAGATGCCGAGCGGCGCCCGGTCGTTGCCTTCGGCGGTCTCACAGGCGGACAGGCTCAGCAGCTCGATCGGCGTGCTCTGGAGTTTCGCGGCCTTGAGCAGGCTCTGCAGCCCGTTCATCGTGATCAGGTCATCGTAGGCCAGGATGAAGCTGGTCTCGGCATTACCACCGAAAACGCCATGCGAGGCGATGTGGACGATGCGGTAATCGCCGGATTCGGCCTGCTGGCGAAGTTGGTCGACGGTGAATTGCGCATCCAGCAGGGTGTTCCCGTGCAGGATGCTGCGCAGCGCCTCGATTTCTTCCTTGACTCCGGGCAAGGTCAGACTAGTTCGAAGATCCTCGATTTGCCGGGACGACGGCTGGTTCGATGGCGTCGCACTGCGGAGCAGGCGCATCGAACGTAACTCGACCGTCCGCGCAAGTCCCCTCCCACGCCGATCCTTTTCGGCCACGTCCGCTTGCTGGATTTGTTCACTCAGCAAGCGGCTGTGCTTCTCAACCACCGGTCCGGGTTCCGAGAGGCCGACCACCAGGGATGCCGCCATCTGCCCGACCGGCACTCCGGTATGGGTCATAGTCATGCCGGTGACCATCGAAACCGCATATTTTTCGATCACGAACTGCTGGCCGTCATGCAGCGCGGCCATCGGCACCAGACGCAAGGCCCCCTCCGGGACGAGCACCAGCGAGTCGATGTGTTGAGCAGCGAAGATGTCGGCAAAGGGCTTGAGGAGCCAGTCGTTCAGTTGCCGTGCCGGCTCCAGATAGTCCTCCAGGCCGTTGCGCAAGGCGTCGGCCAGGGTCTGTGCCGTGGCGCGCAGGGTCGCACCGGCGATCGCCGTGGTCTGCCGATGGATGCCGTTCGATGTCTGCAGCAACAATTCGATGCGATCGGGCAGGATGACCGGGTAGAGCACTGCCGTGCCCGAGGGCACCCGCTCTGGATCGCTGCCTTGCGCAGCCTCGAGCGCGCAGCGATCTCCCAGGAAATCCTGCAGTTCGGCTTGCCGGATCCATTCCAGTGCATTCAGCACCTTCGGCAACTGCGCCGCCTGAACCTCTGCCGGCTGCTTGTCGAGTTGCCGCAGCAGCAGATCCGTATAGCCCAGATAAATCGGTTCGAGCGTCGCCTGAAAAGACGATCGGCCATCTTCATATTCTATGGGGATATCCTGTCGCACCGACTCGAGGTGGCTGACGGCGCGCTGGTAAGCAGCCAGCGCCGGCGCCTCCCGACCTCTGGCCCGGAGCAGCCGTGCCTGCCGCCATTCCAGATCGATCAGCAAGCGGGCGACTGCTCCTGGCGCCAGGGAATGCGCCTGTTCGATGGCCTGTTGGGTCAGGATCAGCGCATCCTGGTCCCGGTGATGGTCCTCATAGAGCTGTGCCAGGGCATCCAGGGCCTCCACGGCTAAAGCAGGATTGCCCTGCTGCCTGGAGAGTTCCCGTGCCCGATCGAGGTGTCGATACGCCAGGAACAAGCCCGGCGTTCCCAATAGGCGCGCCTGCTCACCCAGGTTGAGGTGGAAGCGGGCGAGCGGACCAGGAGGTCCACCGACCTGTTCGGTCTGCTGTGACAGCAGCAATAGTTGCGCAAGCTTTTCTGCTTCGGGAGCCATCCGGAGGAGGTTGAGACGAACGCTGAACTGGATCTCGATCGCTTCTGGCGCGAGGTCGAGCGCTTCCTGATAGTACCCCCTGGCTTCTTCGCTGCGCTTGCGAATGAGTGCCAGATTGCCCAGATAGACGGCAAAATGGGCGCGCTCGACACCCGTCGATGATCCGTAAGCACTGCGCAGCAGACCTTCGGACTCTTCATGGCGGTGGGCTTGCAGCAAGGAAATCCCCAGCTCTCCGCGCGCCCGTAACTGGCCGCCAGGGGATACGGCCAGTTTGCTGACGGAAGACAAGAGGTCGATCGATTTCTGGAGATCTCCTTGTTCACGTAATGCGATACCCTGAGCAATGAGCTCATCCCCGCCATCGACTGCCTGGCCGGCCAGTGCAAGCGCCGGAACCATCAGCAGCCAACACAGCGTGGCGCCTTGCCATAAGGGCTTCAACCATTTCTGCATCATCCCCTCCACGTATCATGTCTCTATTCTATTCGAGGAGCCATTCCGGTCACCGGCGGGTGGCCCGTGCTCAGGAGCGCGTCGTCTGCGCGTCATTGGCGCACTTCCAAGATGCTGAGAAGTACGACGGATCGCCGGGTAAGGATGCAGCAGGCCACCTACGGCCGTCGTGTATCCCCGGAGCGGGGCCGAGCAGGTC
>NZ_JDST02000116.1:0-12097 GCF_000584975.1 Candidatus Accumulibacter cognatus
AATCCCCGTGGGGACGCCAACGATGCCCGTATCTGATCACCTGAAGAAGTGGCGCCGTTCTTACTTGGCCAGTGCGCGAGCTATTCCGGCCGACGCGAATCGATGCTGATCGTCACCGGCCCGTCATTGATCAGGTGTACCCGCATGTCGGCACCGAAAACGCCGCTTTGCACGCGCAGCCCGGTGGCGCTTTCGAGCTGTTCGACAAAATTTTGAAACAGCGCTTGCGCGAGTTCAGGCCGAGCTGCACGACTCCACGATGGACGATTGCCTTTCCGGGTCGACGCGAAAAGTGTGAACTGGCTGACTGCGAGAAGCTCACCCTTGGCGTCGATGACATTGCGGTTCATCACCCCGGCTGCATCGGGGAAGATGCGCAGTCGAGCCAGCTTGGCGGACATCCAGGCCAGATCAGCGTTGGCATCGACCTCCTCGAAAGCGGCCAGGATCAGCAGACCCGGTCCGATCGAGCCAACGACTTCTCCTCCGACTTCCACCCGTGCGGCGGTGACGCGCTGCACGACCACCCTCATCGGGAGGCCCCGGCATTCTGCTGACGGAGTTTCTCGGGGATCGGCAGCCAGCGTACGGTATTGGTCAAGGGTTCCGGCTGCAGCGTCACGTGCGCAATGCCCTGCTCGGCCAGCGCATGCCGACTGGCGGCGAGGACCGTCGGCCATTGTTCGAGTGACTCAACGACGAGATGTGCCGAAAGGGCAACGCGCTTAGACGACAAGGTCCAGATATGCAGGTCGTGCACCGAGGCAACACCCGCGATGCCAGCCAGCACTCCTCCGATCTGCTCGGTCGACAGGCTCGGCGGCACGCCTTCCATCAGCGCCTGCAGAACTTCGCGCAACAGACGCAGGCTCGACGCCAGCATCAGCGCGCAAATCAGGATCGAGAGCAGGGGATCGATGGTAGTCCAGCCGGTCCACATCACGACGGCACCGGAGACCAGCGCCGCCACCGAACCTAGCAGATCGCCGAGAACGTGCAGCAGGGCGCCGCGCGTGTTCATCGTCTGCTCGCCGTGCATCAGCAACCAGGCGACGGCGATGTTGAGGGCCAGGCCGAACGCCGCCACCAGGGTGACCGCAGTGCCATTGACCGCGGCAGGATCGAGAATGCGACCGACGGCGGCAACCGAGATGCCGACCACCACCAGCACCATGAAAACGACATTGAGCAGCGCCGCCAGAGTCTCAACCCGACCATAGCCGTATGTGTGTCGTTGCGTCGGCGGGCGTTGCGCGAGCCAGGCCGCAAAGGCCGCCAGTCCGAGTGAGGCGCTGTCGGTGACCATGTGCCCGGCATCACCCAGCAATGCCAGCGATCCCGACCAGAAGCCGGTCGCTGCCTCGACCCCGGCAAAGCCGAGCGTCAGCAGCAAGGCCCAGAGCAGGCGCGGGCCTGTGTCCACATGATGATGCGCATGCTCACCGTGCCGATCGTGGTCATGGCCGTGCTGAAGGTGGGGATCGCTCATGATCCGCGCATTGTACTGGAGATCGCTGTTTGCACTGGAGACGAGTTTGGGCTGTCGGCGCCTCCTGCACAGTGTGCTGGGCTCCATCGCTTCAGCCCAACTTAATGTTTATCCGCTAAAATTGCCGCTTACGCTGGAGGATGCCGATGACCCCACTGCCTCAATTGCCCACTCGCGACAGCATCAAGCGCTTTTTTCTCCTGACTGGACTGTGGGTGCTGCTGCACGTCAGTGCCTTCACCAATGATCAGGGCTACAGCACGCTCGCGGTGGCACTGTGGACGCTGGCAACCACGGTCAGTTACACCTTCCTGTACCTGCTGCCGGCACTGATTCCGGGCTACCTGCTGCACCGGCTGCTGTTGCAGCGCCCGGCGACGCGCGTCGGGGTGGCCACTCTGGCACTGCTGCTGATCGGCCTGACCGGAATGATTCACGTGCTCCTGTTCGCCGACCGGGTAATTTATGGAATGTACGGATTCCACATCAATGGCTTTGTTCTCGACTTGGTGTTCACCCCCGGCGGAATTGCCTCGCTCGGGGCCAGTCGCAGTACCGAACTGACCGCAAGTCTGGTGGTCATCGCGCTACTGGCGTTGCAGGCGGCAACTTACTTCTGGGCGACGCGTCGCGCAGCCCAGTCGCGCCCGTCTCGCTGGACCCCGCGTGCAGGCTGGGTGCTGCTGGCCATCCTCAGCTTCGCGGTCGGCGAGCGCGTCGCCTATGGTTTCAGCGCCGCAGCCAACTACCAGCCGATTCTTTTTGCCAGTGAGCGCTACCCGCTTTACCTTCCGACCACCTTTCGCAAGTTGGCGTCCCGGTTGGGCATCAGTGGCGCTCCCGAGGGTGCCGGCGGAGTGCATATCAAGAACGGCGTCCTGAGTTATCCGCTCCTCCCGCTACGCGTCGAGCCGCCTGCACGCCCGCTCAACATCGTCTGGCTGGCCGTCGAATCGCTGCGCTACGACATGCTGGACCGCACAATCATGCCGCAGCTCTGGGATTTTTCCGGAAATGCGCTGCGCCTCGGGAACCACTACAGTGGCGGCAACACCACTCAGATGGGCATCTTCTCGATGTTCTATGGACTGTACGGAAACTATTGGTTTCCGATGCAGGCGGCGCGCCGATCGCCTCTGCTGATGGATGTGCTGCAGCAACAGAACTATCAGTTCAGCCTGCATACCAGCCAGAGTTTTACCTATCCGCCGTTTCAGGAGACGGTTTTCGCGAACATGAACCCGGCCGACATGCATGCGCTGTCCGATGGTCCGCCGCCGTGGCAGCGTGACCTGCAGAACATCGACGACATCCTCCGGTTCATCGATACCCGCGACAAGACGCGGCCATTCATGACCTACATGTTTTTCGAGGGTACGCATGCCAATTACACTTTTCCGCCCGAGAGTGTCATTGCTCGCCCGTATCTTGAGGACTTCAACTATCTGTCGGCCGACTTCGCGCAGCAGATGGTGCCGATCAAGAACCGCTACATCAACGCCGCCCACCATGTCGACCATCTGATCGGGCGTGTCATCACGCATCTGCGTGAAAGGAAACTGCTCGACGACACGATCATTATCGTTCTTGGCGATCACGGCGAGGAATTCATGGAACGCAAGCGCTGGGGGCACGCTGCCGACTTCAATCGTTTTCAGACCAGCACACCGGGCGTCCTGTGGATTCCTGGTCAGCAGGCACGTACCATCAGCGGCATCAGCAGCCATCTCGATATCCCGGCAACGCTGATGCCCTTGCTTGGCGTCAGAAATCCGCCAGCTGATTATTCGCTCGGACAGAATCTGCTGGCGCCTGACTTCCATCGCGATTACGCTGTTGCGGCTGGCTGGAACCGTATCGCCTACCTCGGCGAAAAATTCAAGATCTCGTTCCCGGTGAATGCAGCGGGTGCAGTTCGCGACGAAGTGCTCGATGAAGACGACCACCCGGTCAGCGATCGTGAACGCGCAAAAAACGAGATCCAAGCGGCGATGGTCGAGATGATGAACAATCTGACCCGCTTCAGCCGTCCGAAAGGGTAGAGGTAAAGCACCGAGCCTTACGGTGGTTCTGGTAATCGTACTGGCAAGGTTCCGCCAGTATCCAGTCAGCCGCAATAGCAAACGGGAGGAGCATGGCAACCCATCGTGAGAGCCGCGCCATTGCACTACCGCCGGAGTGGTTGTTCGATATCGTTGCCGATGTCGAACGATATCCCGAATTCCTGCCGCTGATGCGTGCAGCGAGGATCGTCCGACGTTATCCAGAGGCTTACGAAACCGAACAGACCCTGGCCCTGGGGCTGTTGCTGCATCGCTTCCACACACGCACCGAACTTGCCCGGCCAAGTAGCATCACCATCGTTTCCAACGATCGCTCGTTCTGCCGCTTCGACGTCCGCTGGGGATTTTCACCGCTTGCTGACGATCACTGCCACGTCGACTTCGCGCTCGACTGCACGACCCGCTCGTTGTTCCTCAGGCCGGTCGTCGAAATGCTGATCCTGCCGATGGCTGCCAGCATGGTCACTGCTTTCGAGGCCCGAGCCCACGCTCTGGCTGCAAAGGCTGGACCATTGCCGGTGGCAGCGACAGGGGATGCCAGTCAACCGGTATCAGACGCCGATGGCGGGTCGAGTCCCTGAACAGGGAATGAATTCTCGCTGCGTTGAACCCCTGGCCGGTTAAAATGCGAGCCTTCTCGAATTAAGGATTGCATCGTGAGCCAGGAGCCCAATAGCCAGGCGGCGAGTCCGCCAGCACTCGCCAGCACCCATTTCATCCGCAATATCATCGAGGCCGATCTCGCTACCGGCAAATACGCAGCACGCCGATGGTCGGGTCATCCCGGCCCTGCCGAACAGCAACTTGCCGGACCGCTTGACAGGGCGCAAATCCGCACGCGCTTTCCACCCGAACCCAATGGCTATCTGCACTTCGGCCATGCCAAGTCGATCTGCCTCAACTTCGGCTTGGCGCAGGATTTCGGCGGTCGCTGTCACCTTCGCTTTGACGATACCAATCCGGAAAAGGAAGAGCAGGAATACGTGGATTCGATCATCGATTCGGTACGCTGGCTCGGCTATTCCTGGGAAGACCCGGTCTGCGAAGGCCTGTCGGACGCGGAGTGCAATCTTTATTTTGCCTCCAACTACTTCGACTGGATGATCGAGTTCGCCGAATACCTGATCCGTAGCGGCCACGCCTATGTCGAGAGCCAGAGCGCCGAAGAAATGCGCAGCAGTCGCGGCACGCTCACTGAAGCGGGAACCAACTCGCCTTTTCGCGAGCGCAGTGTCGAGGAGAACCTGGACCTTTTCAGTCGCATGCAGAATGGCGAATTTCCGGACGGCGCACATATCCTGCGCGCGAAGATTGACATGGCGGCAGCGAACATCAACCTGCGCGACCCGGCGATCTACCGCATTCGCCACGCCAGCCATCACAACACCGGCGATCGCTGGTGCGTCTATCCGATGTATACCTACGCTCACCCCATCGAAGACGCACTGGAGAACATCACCCACTCGATATGCACACTCGAATTCGCCGACCAGCGCCCGTTCTACGATTGGCTGCTCGAGCGTCTGGCGGAAGGCGGGCTGCTGCAGCGCCCGCTGCCGCAGCAGATCGAATTCTCGCGCCTTAACCTGACCTACATCGTGCTTTCGAAGCGCAAGCTGATTCAGCTCGTCGAGGAGCAGCATGTCGCCGGCTGGGACGATCCGCGTTTACCAACCTTGGTTGGCGCGCGCCGCCGCGGATATCCGGCGGCGGGTTTTCGCCTGTTTGCCGAGCGTCTCGGCGCATCGCGCTCTGATTCGCTGATCGAGTACTCGCAACTCGAAGACACCATGCGCGAAGTGTTGAACGAGTCGACCGAGCGCCGCGTCGCCGTTCTCGATCCCCTCAAGCTGATCATCGACAATTATCCCGCCGACCAGAGTGAAGACTGTTTCGCGCCCAACCATCCGCTCAAACCTGAATTGGGCAAGCGCGCAATGCCCTTTGGCCGGGAACTGTGGATCGAGCGCGAAGACTTCATGGAGCAGCCGAGCAAGGGCTACCATCGCCTTTACCCAGGCAATCTCGCTCGGCTGCGCTACGGCTATGTGCTCAGGTGCATCGGCTGCGACCATGACGAAAACGGCACTCTGATCGCCGTACATTGCGAATACCTGCCCGATTCAAAAAGCGGCACTCCAGGTGCCGACAACTACAAGGTCAAGGGCAATCTGCACTGGGTTGCAGTCGACCGGGCCTTTCTTGCCGAAGTGCGGCTCTATGATCGGCTGTTCGCGGTTCCCTCTCCAGGCGCCAGACGTACGGGCGATCCTGACGATGTCGAACGAGACTTCCGCGACGACCTTAATCCGGACAGCATCCGGGTCATCCGGGCCTGGCTCGAACCTGCACTACAGCATGCCCGACCGGAAGAGAGCTTCCAGTTTGAACGCCATGGTTATTTCGTTGCCGATCGCGTCGACTCGCGGGAAGGCGCGCCGGTTTTCAACCGCACCATGACGCTCAGGGACTCATGGTCGAGCAAACCCAGCCAACGCAGCTAGCGAACTTGCGCAGGCAAACTGCGTCGATAAAGGTATACACGGAAGCGGTTTCAGCGGCAAACGGCCTCTGGCGTGAATCTCGCAGGCGAAAACCGGAGAACCTTCTCAGAGGCGTTCAGGCACGGGCCTCTCTGGCGAGAAAGTCTGTATAAGCCTTACCCAGTCCTTCTTCGAGACCCAGCGTGGCTTGACAGCCCAGGGTGTGCATACGCGAGACATCCATCCGCTTTCTTGGTGTGCCGTCCGGTTGACTCGGGTCGAATTCGATGCGGCCGGTATAGCCGACGACCTGGGCGACGGTTTCGGCCAGTTCGCGGATGCTGATTTCCTCGCCAGTACCGACGTTGATGTGCGAGAGCATCGGCTGGGTGTGGGCCTTGTAGGTGGTTTGGTCCAGGTTCATGATGTGCACGCTCGCCTCGGCCAGGTCGTCGACGTAGAGGAATTCGCGCCTGGGAGTACCAGTTCCCCAGAAGGACAGGCAAGGCTCCAGGGCCGAAGTGCAGATGTCTTGCAACTGGCGCTTGAGGTCCTGCGGGATGGGACCGTTTCTGGTTTCGTCCCCTTGGATCGCAGGCCAGTTGTGATCGGCGGCAAGCTTGGCGAGGTGCAGCTTGCGGATCATCGCCGGGATGACGTGGCTGTTCTGCAAGTCGTAGTGATCGCCGGGTCCGTAGAGGTTGGTAGGCATCACGCTGCGGTAATCCGTGCCGTATTGGCGGTTGTAGCTTTCGCAGAGCTTGATGCCGGCAATCTTGGCGATGGCGTAGGGTTCGTTGGTCGCTTCCAGGGTACCGGTGAGCAGTGCTTCTTCCGGGATCGGCTGTGCGGCGAGTCGCGGGTAGATGCAGCTGCTGCCGAGAAAGAGGAGTTTCTGCACGCCAACTCGCCAGGCTTCATGAATGATGTGGGTCTCGATCATCAGGTTCTGGTAAATGAATTCGGCCGGGTAGGTCTGGTTGGCGTGAATGCCGCCGACTTTGGCAGCGGCAAGGTACACCTGTTCTGGTCTTTCCGCTTCAAAGAAGGCGCGCACGGCGGCCTGCTGGGTGAGATCAAGTTCAGCGTGTGTGCAAGTGATCAGCGTCGCTGTGCCGCGTTGCTGCAGGGTGCGAACAATGGCCGAGCCGACCATGCCGCAGTGGCCGGCGACGTAGATTCGGGCAGGCGTCATGGTCTGTTCATTCGTTGTGGTCGAAGGCCTTGAAACCGGCCAGTTTGACCAGGGCATCGCGCCTGGCGGAGTTGTAGTCGGCAAGTGCCATTTCCTTGACCAGTTCGTGCAGGCTGGTGGTCGGCGTCCAGCCGAGTTTTTCGCGGGCTTTGCGGGGATCACCCAGCAGAGTCTCGACTTCCGTCGGGCGAAAGTAGCGCGGGTCCACCCGGACGATGACCGTACCCGGCCTGACTTTGGCCTTGTCGCCCTCCACCCGGGTGACGATGCCGATCTCATTGACGCCCTCGCCTTCGAAAAGCACGCCCATTCCCAGTTCGGCTGCGGCGAATTCGACAAACTGGCGGACACTGTATTGCACACCCGTGGCGATGACGAAGTCTTCAGGATGATCCTGCTGCAACATCAGCCACTGCATTTCGACATAGTCGCGGGCGTGGCCCCAGTCGCGCAGTGCGCCGAGGTTGCCAAGATAGAGGCAATCCTGCAGGCCAAGCGCGATCCTGGCGATGGCGCGGGTGATCTTGCGGGTGACGAAGGTTTCACCGCGAACCGGGCTTTCGTGGTTGAAGAGGATGCCGTTGCAGGCATAAATTCCATAGGCCTCGCGGTAATTGACGGTGATCCAGTAGGCGTAGAGCTTGGCGACGGCGTAGGGGCTGCGCGGATAGAAAGGAGTGGTTTCCTTTTGCGGGGATTCCTGGACCAGACCATAGAGCTCCGAGGTGCTGGCCTGGTAGAAACGGCTTTTCTTTTCCAAGCCGAGGATGCGAATCGCTTCGAGCATGCGCAGGGCACCGATGCCATCGGCATTGGCGGTATACTCGGGTTCCTCGAAGCTCACGGCGACGTGGCTTTGTGCGGCCAGATTGTAGATCTCGTCGGGTTGCACCTCCTGGATGATGCGGATCAGACTGGTGGAGTCGGTGAGGTCGCCGTGGTGGAGAATGAACCTCCGCCCGGGCTCGTGCGGGTCCTGATAAAGGTGATCGATGCGGTCGGTATTGAACAACGAGGAACGGCGCTTGATACCATGCACTTGGTAGCCCTTGTCGAGCAGGGATTCAGCCAGATAGGCGCCGTCCTGGCCAGTCACGCCGGTAATCAGGGCAACCTTTTGGGAGGTAATCATGGGGGACATCCGTCAGTGAGGCAATGATGCTCGGCAAATGCCAGCCGATAGTCTTCTATGTGATCGATTTTTCGCAAGGACGTCGCGTTTTATTGGCGATTTTACGCGGGCAATCCCAGACGCTCCTGTAACAAGCTCAAACGGCGTGCCATCTCGCTGCTGCCAAACCCCAACTCGCGAATGATGTGCAGGCGCTGCAACGCCGAAGCACCCGTGTAGAACGAAGAGAACGAACTGAGCCTCTCCAGTTCCTCCAGAACCGCTGCCAATACCCAGTCCCCGATGACCTCGCCAGGTACGATGGAATCGAAGCGTTCACCCGGTGCAAGGAACGGTTCGCTGGTGTCCACCTGCTGCTGTTGAAGGATCGTTGTGCACAGTTGTGCCAGCGCGTTTACAGCCAGAGATCTTGAGCCGTAATCTCTCGCTACTCGCGCCAGGCTGGCCAGCCGCAGGTGCGAAGCCTGCTGTCCGCAAAGTGTCTCGAGGCAGCGGAAACTGGCTTCCAGCGCAAGAAAACGCGCCGATGCCGGCAAGGAGGAATCCCGGCTGAGCGTATAGAGGGACAAGGCATGCGCAACCTCTTCACTCCCCCCTGAATTCATGGTCACTTCCCACTCATTCGCGAGTTGTGTACCGTAAGGTAATCCGATGATGGCATGCTGCCAGTAATGGACATCTAGACTGCCATCGATTCCGAGAAGCTCCCTGATCGGCTCTCCCGCAGTTTCAAGTCCGGCAGAATCAAGCAGAACACCGCGTGCGGCAAGTCGTGCGGCGCGGTCGGGCTTGCAGCAGAACAAATTGAGCAGGAACCCATCGATTTGCGCTTCAGGATCGAAGGGCACCAACAGGTCGAGTCCGGGTACCAGCCGATAGGAAGTGTAGCCAAGTGCCGCAAAGGCTTCTATCAGATGCATGTGCAAGTCGGGTCCCGCCTTGATCTCGTACTGGACCAGCGGTGACAGCTGCGCGAAGAAGCGTTCACCGCCCTTCAGGATATTGGCCTCCTCGCCCTCGGCGTCGATCTTGATGACCTCGATGTCCTGCCAGCAATAAGTCTCCAGGCATTCGTCAAGCGTCACCAGGGAGACCGTCTCGGTCTCGGTCGTTGCAGAAAGATCATGCACTAGTGCATTCAGTTCGGAGTGTGGGCTCCGCGATAGTCGGGCTGTACCACTCGCAGACGAGAGTGCGCTTTGTACCAGAGTCACCTGCGCGAAAGCGTTGGCGGCAATGCCTTCCGCAAGAAGACTTGCCGTGCTGGAGCTTGGCTCAAAGGCCCAAACATGGCCTGTCGACCCCACTGCCTTGGCCATGCACAGGGCATAAACACCGTAGTTGGCACCAATGTCGATAACCTTCTGACCTGGTTTCAGCAAGTGGCGAAGGAACTTGATTTCATCCTCGAACCAGTCCTGCTGCTCGCGCAAGACATACGGGGTAATCAGTTCCAACGAGTCGGGAGTGACGATCCTGACCCCGTCAAGCAGAGTGAGAGAGGTGGTATAAGTCATCGACAATTGACCCTCCAGGGAAAGATCATCACCATACCGCTTTGTACCGATAGACGCAAAAATACGAAAACCCTGCCGGAACTCCCATCGATAATTGAATGAGCACCACTCACATTTTTGGACAAGGGACGAGGCAGGCGCACAACCCCGCCCTGACTTCCACCTATTTTACCTGCGTAGCCATGAGAGGGGCTGTACGCTACCGAATACCCGAAATCCTCATGATGACTGAAACAACGGGGCGAGCTGATCGGAAAACGTCTTTTTGCCGTCGATGAGAGGGGTTTGGCCCCTAAATTGTGCCGATTTCCAAGCGCTCGGTGAGGAAGCGGAAGGCCTCGCCGGCAAGAACAAGAAATGCTGGCCGAGTACATCTGCTCTATCACTAACTACGCCAGGCAGACAGGCTCTGCCGTCGACGTTCGCGTACCGAACAAGGTCAACAGCATCTGCCCCCCGGACCAGGCCCCATGCGTCCGCCGTTTCACTGTTTCACTTCACAATTGACCATGGTTGATGGAGGAACATATACTCCCCCATGGTGTCGGATTTTTCATCTTTCCGAACATTCAGGAAAGGATGAGGAAACCCATCGACGTTCGACACAAGGTGCCTGTGCACGCTGTTATCGACCCAGACGCAAACTTGCGAATCCACTAGAAAGAGGCCCGACCATGACCCAAACCGCAGAATTGGTGCTTCCAAACGATGTGCAGCCTGAAACCGTGCCCACCGAGCCACTGGACGCACTGGTGACCCAAACCCCGGCCATCGAACCGAGGATGGCCCAGTTGCTTGAACTCAATCAGGCCAACGGCCCCAGCCTGATGCCGAAGGAAATCAACGCGCAGCTTGACCGTCTGCTACGTGACTACGACGAGCTGACCGCGCTCTACGCCGAAAACAACCGCCGTATCGACCAGGAGTTAGCCGAAATCCGCCAGTCCGGCGGCTCGGTCTCGAGCCAAGTGCATCAGCTCGGCGCAGATTTACAGCAACAGGGCCGGTCCCTGGCCGGACATGCCGCCGCCACGGAACAACGCATCGATGCGCTGCGCGGCGAAGCTCGCTCGTGGCTGGCCGACTCGGAGCAGCGCTGGGACACGCAGCTTGCGACCCAAAACGCACGTATCAGTTCGGATCTCGCGCAGCTCGACACCAGTCTCGGTTCTCTACACGGTCTGTTCAAGGCACAGGAACGAATCATCGCCGAGCAACGCGCGCGTCTGGATCAGTTTGATATCACCTATCAATTGCTTGATACCGCGACACGCGGCAACAAGCACCGTATCGAAGTAGTACGCGAGCAAGCCGAAAAGCAACACGCGATCGTCGAGGCGCGGATCGAGGGTTTGAGCGCCTTGCAACGCGAACACCATGCCGAGTTTCAGACCTTGCAAAGCCTGGTCGGCGTCCTGCAATCGGAAACGGCGCGCCTGGATGAACAAATCGGCAGGGTCGCCACTGCGCTGGCGGACCATCAGAGTGACACTCGCGACCAGTTCAAGTGGACCCATCGGGCGATTGCCGGCCTGCTTTTGCTGACCGTGGTGGGCTTCGCTCTGGTCAAGTGGCTACCGGCCTTTGCCCCCGCCGGCAGCGAATCGGCGATGGCGCAAAACCAGGCCAGGCTCACCGAAGTCAGCGTCCAGGTGGCCGCCCTCTCCGCGCGAGAAACGGCCCGCCAGGAGCACGAGTCACGGCAGCAGGCAAGCATTGACCAGGTCGCGAACCAGGTTTCCGATCTGGAGAAAAGCCTCGGCGATCTGCGTGCCGCAGTGCAGAAGCTGCAAGTGCAAGGCGTGGGAGCCGGAGTACTGCATGACAGCCAGTGGTTACTCGAACAAAACCCCAAGGCGTATACCGTGCAACTGGTGACATCCCCCAGCCAGGCCGACATGGCGCGCTTCATCGACCGCAACGTAAAACGGCTGGCGCTGGATTCCCTGGCGTTTTCCGTGAGCGAGCGCGCGCAGCGCACGGACTACCAGCTGTTCTTCGGCGTGTTCAGTACGGTCACTCAGGCACGCGCTGCCATCGCCGCACTACCGCCTGAACTGCAGGTCAACGGACCGTGGGTGCGTCAGTTCCAGTCTGTACAGGCTTCCTTGCGCTGACCAGGATCGAGATCTTGCTCTTGCGCGATGCCATGGGTCAGTTCGATCCGCATCCTGCCTTCTTCTCCACTCGCCAACCTGTTAAGGTGATTTCCTCATTT
>NZ_JDST02000117.1:0-12952 GCF_000584975.1 Candidatus Accumulibacter cognatus
GCATCCCGATCCTCAACAATCTCGTCCCCAAGGCCTTTACCCACAACAGTGGCCGCCTCACCGGCGTCACCTTCGAGAAGGTGCGAGCGGTATTCGATGAGCACGGACGGCGCAGCCTGATCCCGACTGGCGAACCCGATGCGCACTTCGAATGCGACGAGGTGCTGGTGGCTGTCGGCCAAGACAATGCTTTTCCCTGGATCGAGCGCGACATCGGCATCGAGTTCGACAAATGGGGGCTGCCCAAGCTCGACGAAAAAACGCTGCAATCGACCCTGCCGAATGTCTTCTTCGGGGGCGATGCCGCTTTCGGCCCGAAGAATATCATCTGGGCAGTCGCGCATGGCCACGAGGCGGCAGTCTCGATCGACCGCATGTTGAATGGCGAAGACCTGGCCGTTCGACCGGCCCCCAGAACCCGTCTCGTTCCGCAGAAAATGGGCATTCACGCCTGGCGCTACGACAATGCCATTTCGGTCGACCGCCGTCTGCGCGTACCGCTGCGCGACATCAGTGCGGCACTCAAGAACATCAAGATCGAGGTCGAACTCGGTTTTGACCCGCAACTCGCTGCCAAGGAGGCGCAGCGCTGTCTGAACTGCGATGTGCAGACGGTGTTCACGCCGAAGCTGTGCATCGAATGCGATGCCTGCATGGACATCTGCCCGATGGACAGTATCAGCTTCACCGCCAACGGCGAGGAGAACGAGCTGCGCCCGCGGCTGCGCGCCCCGGCACTCAACCCGAGCCAGGATCTGTACGTCTCGGAAACGCTGAAGACCGGACGGGTGATGGTCAAGGATGAGGATGTCTGCCTGCACTGCGGCCTTTGCGCCGAGCGCTGCCCGACTGGCGCATGGGACATGCAGAAGTTTCTGCTCGAGATGACACACGCGGGCGCCGGCTGTCGCAGTGCCGGTACGCAGACAGCAAGCGCTTAAGGAACGAGAATGCAGAAGATCGAAGCAGTCAATGATTTCGTGGTCAAGTTCGCCAACATCAACGGCTCGGGATCGGCATCGGCGAACGAGCTCTTCGCCCGCGCCATCCTGCGCATGGGCGTACCGGTCTCGCCTCGCAACATCTTTCCTTCGAACATCCAGGGGCTGCCGACCTGGTTCGAAGTACGCGTCACCGAGCAAGGCTATCTCGGTCGCCGCGGCGGCGTGGACATGATGGTGGCCATGAATCCGCAGACCTGGGACCAGGATGTCCGGGAAATCGACCCCGGCGGCTACCTCTTCTACGACAGCTCGAAACCGCTGCCGCGCGCGAAGTTCCGCGACGACATCCACGTCCTGGGCATGCCGCTCACCGAGATCTGCAATCAGGCCTACAGTGACGCACGCGAACGCCAGTTGTTCAAAAACATCCTCTACGTCGGCGCACTGACCACCCTGCTCGACATCGACCCGGCCGAAATCGAGAAGCTCTTCGGCGAACAGTACAAGGGCAAGGAGAAATTGCTCGAATCCAATGTCCAAGCGCTCAAACTCGGCATGGACTACGCACGCTCCAGCCTCAAGCCGATCGCGCTCAAGGTCGAACGCCGCGACGGTGTCGGCAACCGCATCTTCGTCGATGGCAACAGTGCCGCCGCACTCGGCTGCATCTATGGCGGTGCGACGGTCTGTGCGTGGTATCCGATCACTCCTTCGTCTTCAGTCGCCGAAGCATTTCAACGCTACGCGCAGAAGCTCCGCATCGACCCGGAAACCGGTGCGCATCGCTACTCGATCGTGCAGGCCGAAGACGAGCTGGCATCGATCGGCATGGTCATTGGCGCCGGCTGGAACGGCGCACGCTCATTCACCGCCACTTCCGGTCCCGGCATCTCGCTGATGAGCGAGTTCATCGGACTGGCCTATTTCGCCGAGATCCCGGCAGTATTGATCAACGTGCAGCGCGGGGGCCCATCCACCGGCATGCCGACACGCACCCAGCAGGCCGACATCCTGGCCTGCGCTTATGCTTCGCACGGCGATACCAGGCATGTCCTGCTGTTTCCCGAGGACCCTTATGAATGCTTCGAGATGTCGGCGCAGGCACTCGACCTCGCCGAGCGCCTGCAGACACCGGTCTTCGTCATGACCGACCTCGACATTGGCATGAACCAGCGGCTTTGCAAACCATTCGCCTGGGACGATAGCAAAGAATACGATCGAGGCAAGGTGATGACCCGCGAGGCGCTTGACGCCGGTACTGATTTCGGTCGCTACCTCGACGTCGACGGCGACGGCATTCCCTACCGCACCTATCCCGGAACACACCCGACCAAGGGTGGTTACTTCACCCGCGGCACCACCAAGAACGCCTACGCCGGCTACTCCGAAGCCGGTGCTGACTACATCTACAACATGCAGCGGCTACGCCAGAAATTCGAGACTGCCAAGTCGCTGCTGCCGCTGCCGGTGCTCTGCGCCGCCAAGTACCCGGCGCGCTTTGCCGCCCTCTTCTACGGTTCGACCGGTCCGGCCATGCAGGAAGCACTCGACGCTCTCGCCGAGCAGGGTATCTACATCAACGCCCTGCGCATCCGCGCCTTCCCGTTCCAGAACGAGATTGCCGATTTCATCGCCTCGCACTCCAAGGTGTTCGTCTTCGAACAGAACTTCGACGGGCAACTGGCGACGCTGCTGGTCAACGAGGCCGGCGTCAACCCGGCCAACCTGATTTCGGTACTGCACTACGACGGCACGCCGATTACCGCTCGCTTCATCACCCAGGAGATCGCTGAGCGCGTTTCGCGCCTGAACGTGCGCCCGCTCCGACACGACATGGTGGCCTGAGATGACCTACCTCGCCAAACCCAAGCTGCACCACCCCTCGCTCGCCAAGAACCGTGTCGGCTACACCCGCCGCGACTACGAAGGCCGGATTTCGACGCTTTGCGCCGGTTGCGGCCACGACTCGATCTCGGCCGCCATCATCCAGGCCTGCTGGGAACTCGACATCGAGCCGCACCGCGTCGCCAAGCTCTCGGGAATCGGTTGCTCGTCGAAGACGCCTGATTACTTCCTGGGCAACTCGCACGGTTTCAACACCGTGCATGGACGCATGCCCTCGGTGCTAACCGGCGCCTATCTGGCCAACCGAGAACTGATCTACCTGGGTGTCTCGGGTGACGGCGACTCTGCATCGATCGGCCTCGGTCAGTTCGCGCACGTCATGCGCCGGGGCGTCAACATGACTTACCTGGTCGAGAACAACGGGGTATACGGACTCACCAAGGGCCAGTTCTCGGCAACCGCCGACAAGGGCTCGAAGTCCAAGAAGGGGCAGACCAACAACGACGCGCCGATCGACCTGGTCACGCTCGCCCTGGTCATGGGGGCGACCTTCGTCGCGCGCGGCTTCTCCGGCGACAAGACCCAGCTAGTGCCGCTGATCCGCGCTGCGATGGCCCACCAGGGTGCGGCGGTGATCGACATCCTCTCGCCGTGCATCGCCTTCAACAACCATGGTGGTAGCACCAAGAGCTACGACTACGTACGCGAGCACAACGAGGCGGTCAATCGCCTGGACTTCTTCCCGCAGCGCGAGGAAATCACCGCCGAGTACGGCGCCGGCGAAGTGACCGAGGTACGCCAGCACGACGGTTCGGTGGTCCGCCTGCGCAAGCTGCACACCGACTACGATGCCAGCGACCGGATCCGGGCGATGAGCTACGTTCAGGAACACGCCGCACGTGGCGAGCTGATCACTGGCCTGCTCTACCTCGACAGCAACGCCTGTGACCTGCACCAGGAACTCGATACCGTCCTGTTGCCCCTGAATACTCTCGGCGCTGCAGAGCTGTGCCCAGGGTCGGCAGTGCTGGAAAAGATCAACGCCTCGCTACGCTGAGGCATCAATCAGCTCATGGGCACGACCCGCATGCGTGCCACCACGGCCGGGTATTGGCAAGTCAGTGGATGAGGCGGGCGAACGAAGGGAACGGCAAATCGGTGACTTCGCGGGCAGGTTCGTCCTCAGACCGCGCGCGCTCAGTCATCTATTTCTTCGACACTGACGTTCCCCTTGCCCGAGCGTTGGATGCGGTACTTGGTGCCGTCCTTGCCTGTCCACCTGGTTGCCGAAGGGGGTACCTTCACCCCGTCGATCGTCACATTGCCATTGACCACGCTGATACCAATGGCATCATCATCGCCCTTGCGGGTAGTGACGGTAGTGCCTGGTGAATGCGTGATCGATGACGAACTCTGGCCGGGATTCACATACACGGCATTGCCTTTGGTATGGGTGGAAGTCTTGCCGGTATTGACGTTGGTGCCATTGCCGGTGTTTACGCTCACCCCGCCGGTGCCGCCGGTTTTCACATCGACTCCACCCGGACCTCCCACCGAAACCGAGACCTGCGCCGTCGCGGATGCCGTGGCGAGGATGAGCAAGGTGGCCATGAATGATGTCTCTTTCATTCGAATATCTCACTGTTCAGAAATGGCCTGGTGATGAAGGACAGGAGGTCCGACATTCCGTTGGCCCCGATGCCAGTATCCCGGATCTTGATATGCGCAGTCAATCGGGAGATCCTGCCACTCGCCACGCGGGTAGTACGCGAGAAACCGTAGGGCGGAAGCCCCTCAGGGGCGTTCCGCCAATCCCCCGTTTTCAGCAATCTGACCAGTATTGCGGCGTTGCCTGTCCAACCTCATCGGCGGCCGTTGGCTTGCCACACAGGCGGTCGCCTTCGACAGGTTTTATTTCGCCAGTCTCGCCAGTCTCGTTTCCTGGCAGCGAGATCCGCTTCGTATCAGCGTCAGGCCAGCCAGCGCCAGACCAAAGAGCAACACGCTGGCCGGTTCCGGCAGGGCCGGCGGCAATTTGGTAAAACCGCGCAGCACGACCACACGGTCTTCGGCAGTTCCGAAGGTGGAGAAAAGGAAGTCGCCAGTCAAGGGATCGATGGCAGCACCTTCCGCTCCGACCAGCCCAATAACCAACTCACGTCTCGTCGCGACCAGCGGGTTGCCCTCACTATCGAGGTCGTACGCAACCACGTTGCCATCTGAGAATTCCGAAACCAGCATCGCGTTGGCGAGAAAGCCCGGATTGCCCGCCTTGATATAGACGAAGCCCTCCGGCCCACCCGGCAGGTTATCCATGGCCAGTGTCGACGAGTCGAGGTCGACCTGGGTGACGCTGGTGATGTCAAAGGTCCCGCTGCCATCCGGGGCATAGGCTGCCGTGTAGAATTCACCGCCCCCCCATGAAACCAGTTTCATCTGCGACGCGCCGCCGAAACCTCCAGGAACGAAATTGAGTGCGGCATGGGAACCGGCAACACCGAGCGGAGCGAGGTCGATCACCTTGTCCTCGCCAGTGCTACCTGGTTTGGTTTGCCCGAGCTTGTTTTCCGGCCACTGTGAAGTAAACAGTACGCCACCTGGACCATACACCACGCCACCATCGTTGAAGGCGCCAACCGTGCCGACGGCTGTGGCGCTGCCAGAAAAGCCGGTAATGTGCATGTCGGCACCACGCACGACGCTGATCGAATACAGCAAGCCCGCAGCCGTGTTGGCGTTGCCACCAATCAGGATGGTGCTCGGGTCTCCTGCCTTGAAAGTGAGTCCGCCATAAGGAAAGGGAAGTGACGAAACTGGGCCAAGATCGGCAAGCACATAGTCGGCGGCGAACGGCGCGCTGACGGTCTGCGCCTGTGCAGCCTGAGTGAACAAGGCGAATGCCGAGCATGCCAGGGCAATACCCGCGACATTAGAGAGAATTCTTGATTTCATGTCATGGTCTCCAGTGGGTGGGGTCGAAGTAGAGGCATGATGTGTTTACGGCCATGCCGCCACCACAGTGGGCAAATCCGACTATGCCGCATTGGCTGGCCAAACACACGGCGACGTGCAGCAAGCAGCCCAAAAACCACTAAGCAATATATATGCCTTCAAACCATGTACTGCCTAAACAATGACTTGGAAAATCACTCCCAGTTTTTCCGCTAGTACCTGTAAGATTTACCGACACTGGCCGGAGGAACCGGAGCCTGCCCAGCAAGAGCAGTTCCGCCACCCTACCGTCGCAACGATACCCCTCCTTGCTCATGATTATCATGATTATCGACCAGTGATTGATTACCCTGTGGACCAACACTGTCATTCGTGGCCGTATGGAAACCAGGAGTGGACCGGACTTCGTCACTACAGATATACTTTTCCGTGCGGTGCTTGGTGGCTTGCTGACGCCGGGGGCAAGCCACCTGTGCAAAACAGCTGGTATAGCCCTTCACCCGTTCCCCCTAACGGTCATGGCGATTTCAGACACCCCGGATCATGAAGGCCTTGACCGTTTTCCTCACCCCCCGACGCCCCTCCCAAGTGCTGGAGAGGAAAGACTCGTGAGTTGCTGAAGCAACTTCCGCAGAAGAAACGAAATCTCTCACCAACCAGGAGCGAAATATGGAAAAGGTTTGGAGTAAATTCCGGATCGGCGAGAAAATCGGGCTCGGCTTCGCCGTCGTCGGCCTGTTGTTCGCCGGCGTCGTCTGGCATTACCACCAGACCCTGAAGTCGGTACTCGATGACTATCAGCAACTCCACAGCGTCTTCGAAGTCCGCAAATCGCTGGCTCTCGAAATCGAAATCGAGATGGCGGCCGCACGCGATGCAGAGAAAGACTTCCTGATCCAGCGCCAGGAGCACTTCGCCGAAGAGGTCGATCAGCATCTGCAGGTCATGCGCGCCAAGGTGACAGCACTGGCAGCTGTCGATCAACACTCCCGGCAGACAGCCGAACAACTCCAGAGGCTACTGACCACCTATCAGGAGAGTTTCCGCACCGTCGCCGAGGCTTGGCGAAGCATCGGGCTGGATGAAAACTCCGGCATTCAGGGCGCTTTCCGCCAGAAGGTCCATCGCCTGCAGGAATTGTCCGCACAGTATTACGTCGACCCACTGTATACCATTCTGCTGCAAATTCGTCGCAGCGAAAAAGACTTGGCCTTGCGCAAGGATCCGGCTTACCGGGATCGGGTTCGAAAACTGATCCAGGAGTTTCGCCAACTCGTTCAGGGCTCAGGACTGCAGGCAACGGTGAAACAAAAACTGCTGTCCGAGCTGCTCGTCTACGCCAGAACCTTCGAACCCTATGCCGACACCGCACTCAAGTCCGCTGAGGTCGGTGGTGGCATGGGACCATTCCGGGATGCGGCACATCGTATTGAGGCGATTCTCAAGGCCCATCACGTCCCTCATCTGGAAACCAACATCTACAAGCTCCGACGGCATGAGAAAGATTTTCTGCTTCGGGGCGATGAGGCCTACGCCACGATGTTGGTGGAAATGGCCAGGACGATCCGCTCCCAAATCGCGGCATCGCCACTTTCCGAAACCGACAAGACGCTTCTCGCCAGCCTGTTGCTCGATTACCAGCAGGGTTTCCTGCTGCTGGTAGCACAGCGCGCCAGCATCGTGACGCTGACCAGGGAGGTGGACGCTGCCGCCAGGCAGATCGCTCCGCTGATCACGGCCAACGTCGATCAGGCCAACCAGATGATGGCCGCCCGTGTCGAAGCCATCGCCGACTCCTCGCGAGCCAGCGTCCACCTGGGTCTGATCGCGATGTACGGCGCGCTTGCCCTCGCACTGATCTTCGTGATCACCCTGACCTCGCGCATCGTTCACAAGGTTCGGCAAATGGCCGGCCTGCTCGACGACCTCGCCTATGGTGCGCCGACCGCGCGCGTCCCGGCAGTGCCCGGCGGACGAGACGAAATCAACGCCATGGCGGAATCACTGAACGCGCTGCTTGAACACCGGGCCAACTTCCTCGATTGTTGGAAGACGTCGATGAACGAGATGATTGCCCAACGCGAGCTCGAGCTCGCCCATAGCGAAGCAGCGCGAGATGAACTGCTCACCGAACTGCGCGCCGCCAGCATCGCCAAGGTACAGCAACTCAACGCGATCCGTGGACGCCTGCTGCTTCATGCCAAACACATTGTCGAAATCCATCAGCGGCTGCGCTCGGCCCCCGGCGATGTCACGACGGATGACGTACAGTCCCTCGAACACGCGGCTCAGGGCATGGTGACGCTGCTCGAAGTCCTGGCAGTTGATAACGGAACCTCTCCCGAGAGAGCAGCCGGGGCCGCCGATCAGACAGTTTCCGCCTAACTCCATGGGTATGGCAAAGGACGACCTCTCCCGGCACACCCCGATGATGCAGCAGTATCTGCGCATCAAGGCCGAACATCCGGGCATCCTGTTGTTTTACCGGATGGGCGACTTCTACGAACTGTTCTTCGACGACGCGGAAAAAGCAGCGCGGCTGCTGGATATTACGCTGACGACACGCGGCCAGTCGGCAGGACAGCCGATCAAGATGGCTGGGGTACCCTACCACGCCGTCGAACAGTATCTGGCGAAGCTGGTCAGGCTAGGTGAATCCGTCGTGATCTGCGAGCAGATCGGCGATCCGACGACCAGCAAGGGGCCGGTCGAGCGTGCCGTGACACGTATCGTCACGCCTGGCACCCTGACCGACGCGGCCCTGCTCGACGAGAAGCGCAACACGCTGTTGCTCGCCTTGTGCGCCAGCAAGCAACTTGCCGGCCTAGCCTGGATCAACCTGGCGAGTGGCGACTTCCGCGTCTGCGAAGTAGCACCCGGCAAGCTTGCCTCCACGCTTGAACGCGTCCGTCCCGCCGAGATCATCGTGCCGGAAAGCTTCGCACTGGCTTCCAGCACCATCACTCCCGAAGTGGCGCTGACGCGTCAGCCGGACTGGCATTTCGACGTCGAGACCGCTAGCCGCGAACTCTGTACGCATTTTGCCACCCGCTCACTCGCCGGTTTCGGTGCCGATGCTCTGCGCCCGGCCATTGCCGCTGCCGGCGCCCTGTTGCGCTACGCGAAGGCCACCCAGACGCGCGCCCTGCCGCACCTGCGGGCTCTGATCGTCGAACGCGACGCCACCTTCCTCGGGCTCGATACGGCGACGCGACGCAATCTCGAACTCACCGAAACCCTGCGTGGCCAACCGTCGCCGACGCTGTGCAGCCTGCTCGACAACTGCATCACCGCCATGGGCGCGCGCCTGCTGCGACATGCACTGCACCATCCCTGGCGAGACCCAACCATCCCGGCCGCGCGCCACGCAGCGGTGTCAATGCTGCTCGACGACGGTGGCCGTACGCTGCATGAGTTGCGACGAGCGCTGCGCGGTTTTGCCGACATCGAGCGCATCGCTGGCAGGATCGCGCTCAGCAGCGCTCGCCCACGCGATCTGTCGGGCCTGCGCGACAGTCTGCAGCGCTTGTGCGAACTGCGCGCGCCGCTGGCAGCAATGGCTCTGAACACGGCGGCAGCCCCGCTCCTTGTCGAACTGCATGCGCAACTGGCCACCCCGAACACCGCCCTTGACCTCTTGAGTCGCGCCATCCTGCCTGAACCAGCCGCACTGATCCGCGACGGTGGGGTCATCGCCCAAGGCTTCGACGCCGATCTCGACGAACTACGCGCCATCAACGACCACTGCGGCACTTTTCTGGTCGAGCTCGAGGCGCGTGAACGCGAGCGCACGGGGATCAGCAACCTGAAGGTCGAGTACAACCGTGTGCACGGCTTCTACATTGAAGTCAGCCACGCCAATACCTCCAGAGTACCCGACAATTATCGCCGCCGGCAAACCCTGAAAAACGCCGAACGCTACCTGACACCGGAACTCAAGGCTTTCGAGGACAAGGCACTGTCGGCGCAGGAGCGCAGCCTGGCACGTGAAAAGCTGCTCTACGAAGGCGTTCTCGCCGCCCTGCTGGGCGATCTGCCGCAGTTGCAGCAGATCGCCCAGGCAGTTGCCGGCCTCGACCTTCTGAGCGGATTCGCCGATACCGCACAGAGGCGCAACTACTGCCGACCCTTGTTTTCATCCGAGCCGGGGCTGCTGATCGAAGGCGGTCGGCACCCGGTCGTTGAAGACCAGCTTGATGGCAGCGGCGGCTTCATCGCCAATGAGACGCGCCTTGGCGACGAGCGGCGATTGTTGCTGATCACCGGCCCGAACATGGGCGGCAAATCGACCTACATGCGCCAGACCGCGCTGATTGCCCTGCTCGCGCATGTCGGCAGCTACGTGCCGGCATCACGCGCAGTCATCGGCCCGCTCGACCAGATCTTCACGCGTATCGGCGCCGCCGATGACCTCGCCGCCGGGCGCTCGACGTTCATGGTCGAAATGACCGAATCGGCAGCCATCCTGCATCACGCCACCGAAAACAGTCTGGTGCTGATGGACGAAGTCGGACGTGGCACTTCGACCTTCGACGGCATGGCGCTGGCCTTCGCCATCTGTCGCCATCTGCTCGAAAAAAATCGTTGCCTGACGCTGTTCGCGACCCACTACTTCGAGCTGACGCTGTTGGCGAACGAGTACCCGGACCTGGCCAATGTGCATCTGGACGCCATCGAGCACGGCGAGCGCATCGTCTTTCTGCACGCCGTCGAGGAAGGCCCGGCCAACCAGAGTTACGGGATTCAGGTCGCCGCACTGGCAGGAATTCCCTCCGCGGTCGTCAAAGCAGCCCGGCGACAGTTGCGGGAGTTCGAGCAGCGGGCCTCGATCAATCCCCTGCAACCCGATCTCTTTGCCACGGCTCTGGCCGATGCCGCAGAAGCGCAGGAGCCTCCCTCTCCTCCGGCCATCGAGCGGCTACGTTCGCTCGATCCTGATCGACTGACTCCCCGCGAAGCGCTCGACGCCCTCTACGAACTCAAATCGCTGCTTCGATGACTTTCCGCGCATACGCATTGCTGCTTTCCGGCCTGTGGCTTGCTGGTTCGGTAAGTGCGGAAAGCTGGCGTTTCGCAGTGATCGGCGATACCCCGTACAACGCTTACGAGCGCAGCAAACTACCACGCATGCTCGACGACATCGCCGACGAGCACCCCGGCCTGATCGTCCATGCTGGCGACTTCAAGGATAGCCGAACCATCTGCAGCGATGAGTTGTTCCGCGACCGGCACACGCTCTTCGCTGCGTCGCGTGTGCCGCTACTCTACGTCGTCGGCGACAACGAATGGACCGACTGTCGGCAATTGGCTGCCGGCCACTTTGATCCGCTTGAGCGGCTGCAGAAGCTGCGCGAGCTGTTTTTCGCAGAACCACGCTCGCTGGGAAGGCAGACACTGCCGGTCGAACAGCAGGCCAGGGCCCCGGAGCACCTGCGCTGGCGTCTTGGCCCGGTACTCTTCCTGTCGCTCAACGTTCCCGGTCCGAACAACCATTTCGGCCTGGGGAGCATGCCCAGCGACGAATATCTGGCGCGTAATCCCCTGCTCATCGACTGGCTCCGACAGGGATTTGCCGTTGCACGGCGAGAACAGGCCGCCGGTATGGTCATCGTCATGCAGGCAAACCCGGGCTTCAAGCACCACGCGGCCGGCCTGACGCACGCCGGCTACCGGGATCTGCTGGAAACCCTGCGCACCGAAACCCTGGCTTATTCTGGCCAGGTTCTGCTGGTTCACGGCGACACTCACTGGCAGCGCATCGACCAGCCACTGCGCCATCCGAAGACGAAGCTGCCGATTACCAACTTCACTCGCCTGGAGACCTTTGGCTACCCGCTCATGGGCTGGGTGAAAGTCATCATCGACGACGAGTTGCCGCAACTCTTCCGCTTCGAGGTTCATCCCTACCGCAGGCGCTGACTGCCGCAGCGAACAAGACCGTCGACAGCAGCGCCAGCAAGTCCTACACTCGGCATGCTTAACTGCATCAGGAGGACTGGACCATGCCGCTCATCTCCTTCGTTCGCGCGACCTTGGCGATCATCTTGTTCGCTCTGGCGTTGCCCAGCGCTGCCCAAATCGTCATCGGCCAGATTGCCGCATTCAGCGGCCCTCTGGCGCCCACAGGAACACACATGCGAGCCGGGGCACAACTCTACTTCGACGCGATAAACGCCGAAGGCGGCATCCACGGAGCCAGGATTCGACTGCTCTCGAAGGATGATGGCTACAAAAGCGAGGAGACGGTTCGGCTAGCCCGCGAGATGCTCAAGGAATCGCAACCTCTGGCGTTCATCGGTTTCGTCGGCACGGGCAACGTCGAGGCCATTCTCGACCAGAAGATCCTCAGTGAAGCCGGCATTCCACTAGTTGCCGTGCGTACAGGAACCGAATCGCTGGTGCGCAGGAACGACCCGTTTCTGTTCATGACCCGTGCCAGCTACGCAGAAGAAATCGAAAAGATCACCGACCAGTACATCACCACCGGTTACACCCGCTTTGCCATCCTCTATCAGGACGATGCCTTTGGCCAGGGCGTGCTGCAGAGCGCCGAGCAGGCGATCAAGAACGCCGGCGGCACCCTGGCCGCCAAGGGCGCCTACGCGAAAAACACGACCGAGGTCGGCGCCGCCGTCAAGATCATCGCTGCGGCCAATCCACAGGCTGTCATCCTGATTGCCAATACCGCGGCCAGCGCCGAGTTTCTGAAACAGTCACGCGAGGCAGGAAATCTCGCCCAATATGTCGCGCTTTCGACTACCGATGCGGCCCAGATCGTACAGCGAATTGGCGCCGAAAAGGCGGAGGGATTGGCACTGACGCAAGTCGTTCCGGATCCGAACAGTCAAACCGTTCCGCTGATCCGGGAAATACAGAACAACTTTGCGAAGTTCAAGCCCCGTGACGTGACGCTCAACCATACCTTCGTGGAAGGTTACCTGGGTGCCATGGTGCTCGGCGAAGCACTGCGCCGTGCCGGACCAAACCCGACTCGCAAGAAGCTGCGCGATACCCTTGAAGCACTCAAGAGCTATGACGCCGGCGGCGTCTTCATCAGCTTTTCGCCCAAGCGGCACGCCGGCTCGCGCTTCGTTGACATCACCATCCTCAATCGCGCCGGCAAGCTGCTGCGCTAGACCCGAGGAGCGGACAACCGCCCGGCAATTGCCGCCAGCGAGCGGCCAACTTGCCGCTAGCAGCCTGTCGGACTT
>NZ_JDST02000118.1:0-25042 GCF_000584975.1 Candidatus Accumulibacter cognatus
AAGTCCGACAGGCTGCTAGTTTCCTGGCTGACTGCCACGCCCGGTTGACCGTGTCGAGCACCTTGCCGGCGTTGAACGGCTTGATGATGAAGCCACTGGCCCCTCCCTGGATGGCTTCCCGGACATTGTCCACGCTGGGGCTGCCGGTGACCATTACGACGACGATCTGCGGGTACATGGTTTTGATCGTCTCCAGGGCTTCGAGGCCACCGATCTCGGGCATCATGATATCCAGGCAGATGATGTCAGGCCGCAGGCGTTCTGCAAGTTCAAGTGCGTCGACACCATTCCCCGCTTCGCCAATCACATCGTATTGTTTGCTGCGCAGGATAGTGCGCAGCAGTGCCCGCATCAGATCGTTGTCATCGACGATGAGGACTCGTGGCGGCAATCGGCTCATCCTTCTGACCTGCGCAAGCCTGCCGGAAGTTGCTGCTGAAGGCGTCCAGCGGCAAGAAGGTGGCCAGTCGCCTGTTCGACGTTTGCTTTATGGTAAGTGCGGGAAACGCTTCGTCGTGCTAAATTGGGGGCTTCCTCAGCCAGCCTTTCGCCTGTTGTCGTGTCTGAAAAAACCCGCACCGCCATAACGACTACCTCCATGAACCTTAGAAAATATGGGCTGCGCGTTTTCCTGACCGTACTGGTTCTCAGTGTGCTGGTTTTTTTTGCGCTGCCTTCTCTCGTCAAATCGACGCTCGTCGAAAAACTCTCTGAAGTATTGCACCGACCCGTAACCGTTGACAGCATCAGCATAAACCCCTACACGCTATCCTTGCAAGTTGCCGGATTGATGATTCAGGAAAAGGGAGGGGGCGACAAGGTTCTTGGTTTTGAAAGCCTTTATTTGAACCTCGAGTCAAGTTCGCTATTGCGTGGTGGTCTGGTCATTGGTGAGCTGAGACTGGATGGGCCGACCGTGAAGGTCGTGCGTTTTCCTGACGGGCGTTTCAATTTCTCTGATCTGATCGACGAATGGATGGCGAAACCAGAGTCCGACGGATCTGCCCCGCTTTTTTCAATCAACAATATCCAGCTCATTGGCGGGAAGCTCGAATTCGAAGATCGGGCTCTCGGGGAAACGCACATCATCAGTGAGATCAAAATCGCGCTGCCGTTTATTTCGAACTTGCCCCAGGCTACCGAAATCTTTGTCGAGCCGGCATTCTCGGCGTCCATCGATGGCGCTCCCTTTCACATCGAGGGCAAGAGCAAACCTTTCGCGAAATCGATCGACAGCGAGCTGGCGTTTGATTTTCGTGACGTACAACTCGGCAGGTATGTCGATTATGTGCCGGTTCGCTTGCCGTTCCAGGTCGTCTCCGGTGCCCTTGATAGTGACCTGAGGCTCAACTTTCGCCAGCAGGACGATCATCGTTCGATGCTTAGTCTCTCAGGACAGGTCGCCATCAGGGATGTCGACATCAAGGACTCCTCCGGTTCCTCACTGCTATCCCTGAAACGCTTCGACGTTCAGATTGGGCTGCTCGATCCGATCAATCGACGCTGGATAATCGATAGGGTGACCGTTGATTCGCCCGAGATCCATGCGCAGATCAGCCGGCAAGGTACGATCAACTGGATGAATTTGTTCAGCGGTGATAATGAACCTACAGCCCATGAGAATGCCGCACCGGAAGCGCAGCCAGCAACGTTAACATGGTCCTTGGGAGAAGCGAAGGTCATCGGTGGGGTGTTGCACTGGCTCGACGAATCGCGTGGCAAGCCATTCAATGCGAGCGTCGAAGGCATTGATCTTGCCTTGAAAAAACTTGACTCCAAGGGGACCGCTGCCGCCGAGTTTGATGCCACTTTTCAGCGTCTGCAAGCTGCCCAGTGGATCAAGATCGAAGCTTTCTCGGTCAAGGGAGGTCGGCTGGATCTGGCCAAGCGTGAAGTGATGATCAACGAGGTCGCAGCGCGTGGCGCCAGCCTGCTGATGCGGCGCTCTGTCGACGGCCGCATCGAGTTTGTCGAGCCCCCTAGCTTGCGCGTCGTCAAGGCTTCGCAGAAGGATCCTTCGCGGCCGTGGAAGGTGAGCCTCACCAAGTACCGTGGTGAGGACCTCGGGCTGCGCTTCGAAGATGCTGCTGTCACGCCGTTGGCGACGCACACGATTGAAGGAATGACCATTGATGTCGATAACCTGTCAACGGAAGTAGGCACGATCGCGAGAGTGTCGACTCGTTTCCGGATCAATCGCAAGGGAGAATTCGAGGCTGGTGGCAGCCTCAAGATTTTCCCGTTCGATCTGGACCTCAAAGTGGCAGTCAAGGCGCTGGAACTGTTGCCACTGCAACCATACTTTACCGACCGGCTGAACATCGATGTGACCCGTGGCCAGGTGACGTTGGGCGGACTCGTCCAGTTGCGGCAGGTTGGCACCGGCGCCATCGAACCCAGCAAGCTGGCTGGCGGAATCTCCGGACAGGTAACGGTGGGTGATTTCTACGCGGTTGACAAGATCAATTCCGCCGATTTTCTGAAATGGAAGTCACTCTACCTCGGCAAGATCGATGTGCGCCTGAACCCAGATTCGCTGTCGATTGGCGAAGTGGCGCTCGCCGATTTTTTTGCGCGCGTGATCATCAGCAGGACGGGCCAGCTAAATCTGCTGCAGATCGTTCGCCAAACCGAAGCGGCATCGTCTGACATGGCGCCCAGGCCGGCGCAACCGATGGTCGTAGCCGGTGCAGGGACGGCGGTGGCTCCAGTGGCCGCCAGTGTCAAGCCATCGCTGCCGATCAAGATCGGCAAGATCACGCTGCAGGGTGGCGACATCAGGTTCAGTGACAATTTCATCAAGCCGAACTATTCGGCCAATCTGAAGAAGATCGCTGGAACCATCAGCGGCCTGTCATCGGCTGCTGACAGCGTTGCGAGCCTCGATCTGCGCGGTAGCTACGACAACATTGCGCCTCTCAACGTATCGGGGCAGATCAACCCGTTGTCCGCCAAGCCTTATCTCGACTTGCAGGCCGATATCAAGGGCTTCGAAATGAGTTCGCTGTCGCCATACTCAGGCAAGTATGCCGGTTATGCGATCGATAAAGGCAAGTTGTCGCTGTTCGTCAAGTACAAGATCCAAGATGATCAACTCACCGCCGAAAATCGGGTGTTTCTCGATCAGCTGACTTTTGGCAGCGCGATTGATAGCCCGGATGCGACCAAGCTGCCGGTAAACCTGGCACTTGCCCTGCTCAAGAACCGCAACGGCGAAATCGACATCAATCTGCCGATCGCCGGCTCACTCAATGATCCAGAATTCAGTGTCGGTAGCCTGATTCTCAAGGTGGTCGTTAACCTGCTGGTCAAGGCAGTGACCTCGCCTTTTGCCTTGCTGGGGTCGATCTTTGGTGGTGGCGAGGAGTTGTCGAACATCGAATTCGATTTCGGACAGGCATTGATCACGCCGTCGGCACAGCAGCGCTTGGAAAATCTGGCCAGGGCCCTGATCGACCGGCCAGCGCTCAGGCTTGAAATCGAAGGGCATGCAGACCCAAAGAACGATCCCGAAGGATTGAAGCGCGATCGCCTCGATCTCAAGGTACGGGCGCTGAAACGGGATGAGTTGACCAGGAAGGGGGTTGAGAGCGGCTCGACGGACAGCGTCGAAGTCGGTGCCAACGAGTATCCGGTACTGCTTGAGCGCGTCTACCGCGCCGAGAAGTTCCCGAAGCCACGTAATCTGGTGGGCATGGTGAAGGGACTCCCGGTTGAGGAAATGGAGAAGCTGATCCTGGCCAACACCGTTGTGGATGAGGAAGATTTGCGCGATCTCGGTAGTCGTAGAGCGAAAACGGTGCTGGACTGGCTGGCGGCACATGAGGTACCCGCAGAGCGTCTGTTCCTGTTGCCGGTCAAGCTGGTGGAGACGGAAGGCAAGTCGGAAGCAAGCCGGGAAAGTCGCGTTGCCCTGTCCTTGAAATAAAGTCGCAGTGCGGGTCTGGCCAGTCTTCATCTGACTAAAGCGCCGGATGACTGCGGATCTAAGAAAATCTTCGGGCAACACTCAGGGAGAGAGGAGATGAGCTTGGCAGAACTCGAAGCCGCGTTTTGCGCGACGACCTATCGGGTGACGGTACCCGAAGCTTCTTTTGCCCTGCGGATTGGCGTGCCTACTCCCGCTTTCGATGCTTTCCTGCTTCGCTTGGCCGCTCAGTGGCCGGCCAGCGATGACGAGCCTGGGGAGACTACCGGGATGTGCTGGGGGATAGTGACGGCATACAATCCGGCAGTCCTGCTTTCGGAAGACATCAACCGGCTTGCCCAGGAGCGTTTGCTTAAAAGAATCAAGGCATTGGGCTGGTATTTCTTGCCCTCCAGCAACCTTGCCGACGGCGATGTCTGGCCTGTTGAGCCGAGTTATCTGGTGTTGCGGGCAGACGAGCAACGAATGCGAGTGCTGGCAAGCGAGTTCGGTCAGCTTGCCGTGGTTTGTGGACGGACGGGGTCGGTACCGAAACTGCTCTGGCTTTGATGGGTGCCGCTGGTAGTCACTATTGCCGTGCCTGGAATATCGTTATTGCGAGGTGATCGAGCACTGTGAGCAAGCATATTGGGCGTTTCGAGATCATTCGTGAACTGGGTCGAGGTGCTCAAAGCATCGTTTATCTCGCCCGTGATCCACATTTGCAACGGCAAGTGGCGATCAAGACACTCCACTTTACACGCTCTGATCCGCAGCAGAATCGTCAGCTGCTTGACGAGGCACGGATGGTCAGCCAGTTGCGCCATCCGAATATCGTCCCGATCTTTGAGGCTGCCGAGGAAAGAGGGGATCTTTATCTGGTTTTCCAGTACGTACCGGGCAAGAACCTGGCCGAGTATCTGGCGCTGAGCGGTGCTCTGAAACCGGCCAGAGCGATCACGATCATGCAGGCAATCCTCGATGCGATTGCCCACGCCCATGCAGCAGGAATCATTCATCGTGACCTCAAGCCAAGCAACATCCTGATTGACGATGATGAACTACCCCGTGTGATGGATTTCGGCATCGCCGCTCGCAATGGGGGGCTGGGCGACGGCGGGCAGCTGACTGGCACGCCGGCCTACATGGCGCCAGAGTACATCCTGCAACGCACGAGCAACGAAAGATCCGACGTTTTTTCAGCAGGCCTGGTGTTCTATGAATTGCTGACCGGCAAGCGGGCAGTTCCCGGAAACGACATCCTGCTGGTAATGAAGCAGATCGCTGACGAGGACATCCGTTTGCCGCAAGACAGCAGCGGCTTGTTCGAGGAGCGGCTGGCACATCTTCTCTACCGGGCACTTGCGCGTGATCCGCAGAGTCGTTATGAATCAGCCAGACAGATGCGCGATGCTCTGGACGACTATCTGGCACCGGAAACCTTGATGCCGTCGGCTGATCCGAGGCAGAGTACGATTGACTTTCTGCTGCGACGGATGCGGCACAAAAGCGATTTCCCGGCACTCTCGGAGTCTGTCGGGGCGATCAACAGAATCACGGCCTCGGAGAATCAGAGTATTTCCGAAGTCTCTAACACCATCCTGAAGGACTTCTCGCTGACCAACAAGCTTCTTCGCATGGTGAATTCGGTTTATTACCAGCAGGCGGGTGGCGGCAACATCAGCACGGTCTCGCGCGCGGTCGTGGTTCTTGGTCTGGATGCGGTTCGCAGCATTGCCATCACGGTTCTGCTTCTCGATCACCTGCAGAACAAGGACAATGCCAGCCAACTCAAGGAGGAGTTCCTGCGCGCCAATCTTGCCGGGGTGCTGGCCAGGAACATTGCCGGCAAGAGTGCCGTTCGTCTGGACATCGAGCAGGCTTTTATCTGCTCGATGTTCCACAATCTGGGTCGTTTGCTGAGCCAGTATTACTTTCCCGAAGAAAGCGCTGAAATGAAGCGCATGCTGCTGCAGAAAAACTGCTCCGAGGAGGCGGCAGCGCTTCAGGTGCTGGGGATATCGCTTGAGGATCTCGGTATCGGCATTGCTCAGACCTGGGGATTTCCCAGGCTGATCGTCAATAGCATGCGCCGGCTGCCAGCAGGCAATATTCGCCGCCCGCTCAACCCCGAGGACCGCTTACGGGTATTCGCTTCGTTATCGAACGAGCTATGCGCGGTGCTCGCGGAAACAGCAAACGAACAACAGGCCAAAGAACTGCACAAGATCGCGACGCGCTTCAGCGAGGCTGTCACACTCGACGAACAGGAACTGCACAGTACTCTGGAAAAGTCGCTGGAACAGGTGACGCAGTTTGCTGCCATCATTCACCTGAATCTGCAGCAGACGCGTTTCGGGCGTCAGATCAAGGCCTGGGGAGCTGCGCCAGTCTACCCCTCCACGGTTGAATTGACAGCAGGCGCCGACGATGGCCTAGCGGAGACGGTTCTCGCCGATGTCATTACTGAGGGGGTGGTAGCGGATCCTGTGGTCGAACGCGACGAATTCGCGGCAGAGGCTGAACCTTTGGTCAGTGAAGCCATTCTGCTGGCCGGCATTCAGGATTTGAGCAACGTACTGGTCAGCAACTTCAAGCTGAATGACGTGCTGCGCATCACGCTGGAGACCATCTACCGTGCGAAGGGCTTCACGCGCGTCATCCTGTGCATTCGTGAAGCGCGCAGCAATTCGATGCTCGGTCGCTTCGGTTTTGGACCCGATGCCCCGGATATTGCCAAGAGCTTCCGGTTTTCGCTCGTTTTCACGCCGGATATCTTTCATGTGGCACTTGCCAAAGGCGTGGATATCCTGATCAGTGACACCAATGATCCGAAAATTTCGGCACGCATCCCGGGGTGGTTTCGCAAGGCGGTGGCTGCCGAAACCTTTGTCATTTTTCCTCTTTGCATCAACGGCAACGGCGTGGCCATGATCTATGCCGACCGCACACAGGCAGGTGAGATCGTGATTTCCGAGAAAGAATTGGCCTTGCTTAGAACCTTGCGGAATATGGCCGTGCTGGCCATCAAGCAGTCGATCTGAGATGTTTGGCAGAGTAATGCCCATCAAGCCAAGTAGAGAGGCTGCCGGTGTCGATGATTTCTCGTGGCTTGACTTTTGGCCAGTGCTGATTACCAGAGTTTCCACCACGGCTCCTGACGATCCAGGCCGCGGACGTAGTATTCGCTGTTTGGAAAGTTCTTGCGCATGACACGTTCGGCGTCGTCCCGCAGATCGGTCAGCCCGAGTGCGTCATAGGCCTTGACCATAATGAAAAGGGCTTCCTCGGTCGCCGGCGTGTCGGGATAGTTCAATACTGCGTACTGAGCACGGTTCGCTGCTGCCAGATAGGCACCTCTTTTCATGTAGTAGCGGGCGACATGGAGTTCAAGCGAAGCCAGGGCATTGACCAGGTACTTCATCCGTAAGATCGCATCGGGTGAGTACTTGCTGTCTGGAAAGCGTGTGATCAGTTCACGGAAGGCATCAAACGACTCACGTGCGCCCTTAGGATCGCGCTCGGTCATATCCTGGTTGCTGATCGCCCCCAGGATACCGAGGTTTTCGTTGAAGTTGATCAGCCCACGTAGATAGTAGACGTAGTCGACATTCGGATGATTCGGATGCAGCTTGATGAAGCGATCGCAAGCGGCAATCGCTGAAGCGGGCTCCTGGTCTTTCCAGTAGGCGTAGGCGATGTCGATCTGCGCTTGTTGTGCGTAGCGCCCGTAAGGATAACGTGATTCGAGCTTTTCGAAGTACTTGATTGACTTGGCATAGGAGCCGTCATTGAGCGCATCCCTGGCCTCGGCATAGAGTTTGTTGGCTGACCAGCCGATGGTTTCATCCTTTTCTTCGGGAAAAATCCCGCAGCCGGAGATCAGAGAAATGACGATGAGCGCTGCGATAACCGCTACACTACGCATGATGGAAAATCCAACCAAGAAAAGAAAGGCATTGACCGATGCGCCCAAGCAGGATACCGGGTACGCCGATTATAGCTCAAACCCCGGCGTTGCCCTGAACGTGCCTGGCGAGTTCAGCGGCCAACGCCTGGATCAGATTCTTGCGCGCCTGCTGGCTCAGCATTCACGCAGCCGCTTACAGGGCTGGATACGTGAGGGAAGAGTCGCGGTGAACGGCGCACCGATTGTCGAACCTCGATGCAAGCTCTGGGGTGGTGAGACCATTGAAGTTGCCGAAGCGCCTGATGAACGCGCCGAACCTTCTTCTCCGGAGAACATCCCCCTGCAGGTGGTCTACGAAGACGAAGCGCTGATAGTCATCGACAAGCCGGCTGGCCTGGTCGTTCATCCTGGCAGCGGTCACTGGCACGGCACCTTGCTGAATGCCTTGTTGTACCATGTCCCACAACTCGACAAGGTGCCGCGGGCGGGCATTGTCCATCGTCTCGACAAGGATACCAGTGGTCTGATGGTCGTCGCCAAGACGCTGGAGGCGCAAACCGATCTGGTACGGCAATTGCAGGCGCGTACCGTCAAACGCCATTATCAGGCGTTGGCAAGAGGGCTCGTCGAGTGCTCCGGGACAGTGAATGCGCCAATCGGTCGGCATCCGACGCTGCGTACTCGCATGGCCGTGGTGCGGACCGGCAAACCGGCTCGGACGCATTACCGGGTACTGGAACCTTTCGTTGCCTGTACGCTGATCGAATGTGCTCTGGAAACCGGGCGAACGCACCAGATCCGCGTGCACATGACGTCGATCGGACATCCCCTGGTGGGTGACCAGGCGTATGGCGGCGGGCCAAGTCGTGTGCCGCGAGGACCGCTGTTTCCTCGCCAGGCGCTGCACGCGACCCGTCTGGCACTGGCTCACCCCCAGACGGGTCGCTCGCTGTTCTGGAAATCAGGCTTGCCAGCAGATATGACCGCTCTGCTCGAAACACTACGGCAGGAATTGCTGTCAGTACGCAGCAGCGAAGCAGCAGACGATGATGACACTTGGGATGAAGATCCGGAAGGCGGCCCGGAAGTCATCTACATCGATGACGATGAGGGGCTCGATGAGCAATAAGGACCCGATCATGCGTGGCCACCCCTCCACGGTGCTTGAACCTTGAATCTTGAACCCTGGCTTGTTCCCGACTGGCCAGCGCCGACGAGAGTGCGCAGTTTCATCACTACTCGCCATGGCGGGGTAAGCATGGCCCCATACGCTAGCCTCAACCTCGGCGATCACGTGGGCGATGATCCTGCGGCGGTAGCGGCCAACCGTCAGCGACTTCGCCGGAGTCTGCCGGCAGAACCCTGCTGGTTGCAGCAGGTGCATGGCACGACGGTTCTTGACGCTGGTACGCCCACCCAGTTCCGGGTAGCCGACGGCGCATTTGCGCGCAATGTCGCTGTCGTCTGCGTGGTGATGACGGCGGATTGTCTGCCGGTGCTGCTCTGTGACCGTGCCGGGACGGTTGTTGCCGCAGCGCATGCCGGTTGGCGCAGCCTGCAGGCCGGCATTCTAGAAAGAACAGTGGCCGCCATGGCGGTGCCCGGAATCGAGCTGATCGCTTACCTGGGTCCGGCCATCGGTCCCCAGGCCTTCGAGGTAGGCGGTGAGGTGAGAGCAGCGTTTGTCGGCCCCTATGCAGAGGCAGCTGCCGCTTTCAAGCCGCTGCCGCAGCCTGTTAACAAGGCTGGTGGCTGGCTGGCCAACATCTATCTGCTGGCCCGTCAGCGTCTTGCGCACTTGGGTGTCGAAGGTATCTACGGCGGAGAATACTGCACGTTCGGTCAAGAAAGCCTCTTTTTTTCGTATCGGCGTGACGGCGTGACCGGCCGCATGGCGTCGCTGATCTGGCTGTCGGAATAGTCAGCGCCGGGGTTTCTCTTGGTCTGCGCAGCTATTCGCGAAAGTTTCTTCCTTGGGCATGCGGAGCGCGCGCCGCCGTGCGGAGCCGCCGAAAAGCCACAGCAGCAGTATTGTCGGGAGTAGACCGTAGAAAACCAGCGTCAATACTCCGGCGACGATACTGGTTTCGGTCAGTGCCATCAACACGGTCACGTACAGCCAGGCGATCACGACGATATGCATGCGCTCATTATAGGTTGCCGAGGTTTTGCTGTGGGCAATGTGATACGACAAGCATTGCGAATGAAATCTGATGTAGCTAGATGCCGAAATTCTGGCATTGGCATTGACAGCGCAGATGCTGCAATGCAGAATAGATAACTCAAGTATTGTTTCAACCGTCCACAAGAAAGGAAAGAGCTATGACGCAACGTGTTGCTTTGGTTACAGGTGCTATGGGTGGAATCGGAACGGCTGTTTGCCAGGAACTGGCCAAGGCCGGCCACAAGGTGGTTGCCGCCTACCATCCGGAGTTCGACAAGCCGGAAGAGTGGACAAAGGCCATGGCTGAAGCCGGTTTCAACGATTTCATCTGTGTCGCTGGCGATGTCTCCGACTATGACTCCTGCGTCGCTCTTACCGCGGAGGCGGAAGCCAAGGTAGGTCCGATCGACATTCTGGTCAACAATGCCGGCATCACACGTGACAAGATGTTCGCCCGGATGGAGCTGGCGCAGTGGAATGCCGTGATTTCAACCAACCTCAATAGCCTCTTCAACATGACCAAGCAGGTCTCATCGAAGATGGCCGAGCGCGGCTGGGGCAGGATCATCAACATCTCCTCGGTTAATGGCCTCCGTGGCCAAGCTGGTCAGACCAATTACTCCGCCGCCAAAGCGGGCGTGATTGGCTTTACCAAGGCGCTGGCCGCCGAGCTGGCCGCCAAGAACGTGACGGTCAACGCCATTTGCCCTGGCTATGTAGCCACCCCAATGGTGATGGCGATCAAGCCGGAGGTCCTGCAGAGCATCATCGATACGGTGCCGATGAAGCGTCTGGCGAAGCCGGAAGAAATCGGGGGTGCGTGTGCCTACCTTGCTTCGGACATTGCCGGCTTCATGACGGGTTCGACGATGAACATCTGTGGCGGCCTCTACTATCAGTAGGCGTTCTTCCTGTTGCAGGGCGGTCAGAACAGGCTCCGAAAGGGGCCTGTTTTTTTTGGCTGGAGTATAATTGTGCTGCACCGCATCAATGGGCGTCAAAGAGCGCCCGCCGAGTCATCTGCCCATGGAGGAATGATCGTCATGCCCGAGCAGCTACGACTGATCAAGAAGTACCCGAACCGTCGTCTTTACGACACCAAGACAAGCGCCTATATCACCTTGAGCGATGTGAAGGACCTCGTGCTGTCGAAGGAAAACTTCAATGTGCTCGATGCCAAGACCGGCGAGGACATTACACGCAGCATCCTGCTGCAAATCATTCTCGAGGAAGAAGCGGCCGGCATCCCTTTGTTTACAACGGACCTGCTGGCCCAGATGATTCGTTTCTACGGTCACGCGATGCAGGGGATGCTCGGCAAGTACCTGGAAACGAACATCAAGTCCTTCGTTGATTTCCAGAAGAAGCTGCAGGACCAGTCGCAACAGATCTACGGCGAAAACAACAGCCAGATGCAGAACGACCTGTGGTCGCAGTTCCTGAACTTTCAGGGTCCGGCGATGCAGACGATGATGGCTACCTACATGGAGCAGAGCAAGAAGATGTTGCACCAGATGCAGGATCAGTTGAAATCCCAGACCCGAACCCTGTTCACCAGCCTCCCGTTGCCGGGTTTTCCGGTCGATACGGTCAAGCCGTCGAGAGACACCGAGAAGTAAAGTTCTGCGCCGATGTGTCGCTGTACCAGCGCAGGGAGAGATTGTGGGAGCAATAGTAATTTATCGGGGGCAACCTTGTGTAGTATTACGCCGGCCTCGCAGCCGGCGTATTCCATCCGTCCCGTTATCGTAGCAGAGCTACATAGGTTGCCGCGATGATCGCCGTAGTGATCACGCCACTGATATTCGCCCCAAGCGCCTGTGGCATGACGATCGCTCCTGCATTTGCTGAGCTGGCAACCTTTTGGACGATCTTGGCCGTGGTTGGGACGCAACTGACCCCGGCAATGCCAATGATCGGATTGAACTTGCCGCCAGTCCAGAAATACAGAATATAACCGCCCAGCAGGCCGCCAAGGGCAGAGATCGTCAGCGCCAGCATTCCCAGCAGGAGCAGCTTCAGGACCGTCGGTTCAAGCAAGGTATTGGCTTCACAGAGCACGCCCAGCGTCAGCCCGAGGAAGAAGGTTGCGGCGTAGAGGAAAACCTCACTCAGCAGCTTGGTGAAGGGCTCGATCCCACTTTCTCGTACCGCAACACCAAGGAACAGCGAGAAGAACAGGGGGGCTGCAACCGGAAACAGCAGACACAGGAGCGTACAGGCGACCACCGCAAAGGTAAGCTTCTGCGCGCGGCTGATCTTCGGTCCGCGATCAGCGGCCATGCTGATCCCACGGATGTGTTCGGGTACCAGCCACTTGATCAGATAGGGGTAAGCGCCGTAGGTCAGGCCGAGATAGAGATAGCCGACGACCGTAATCGGTACGAATAGATCCTTGGCCAAGACCAGCG
The DNA here is from genome assembly GCF_000584975.1 of Candidatus Accumulibacter cognatus. Lineage (NCBI taxonomy): Bacteria > Pseudomonadati > Pseudomonadota > Betaproteobacteria > Candidatus Accumulibacter > Candidatus Accumulibacter cognatus. Next base: position 12,393 of record NZ_JDST02000118.1, read on the forward strand.
AGGTGAACAGAACCATCGGACCGTCGGCACCGCCAATCGTGGCAACCGCTGCAGCCTGGCCCGGATTGAGGCCCAGCGAGACGGCGATCGGGAAGACGGCGATGGTTCCCAACTCGGCGAACAGCGCGATGAAGATGCTCTGGAAGGGCCGCGCCATCACATAACCGACATCGAGCAGGACGCCGATCCCCATGAAAACCAGACAGGCGATCAGACCGTTGCTGAAGGTCAGGGTGTAGATCGGTTGCAGCCAGTCGATCTGCATGATGTTCATCAGATCGATCGGATCGGACATCAATGGATCGACGAACAGCGTTCCCATCTTGCTGCCATCGAGGAACATGACTCCGGCGTTGACCGAGGACATGCCTAGCCCCATAGGGATCATCAGAAGGGGTTCGAGGATGTTCTTGGAACCCAGATAGATCAGAAGGAAGCCGAGCAGCATCAGGAAGATGCGCCCGAACATGATTTTCGGCTCCGAGGCCACCAGCGTGGCGATGCCCTGGAACAGATCGAGAAAATGGATGCTTTCCATACGCTTCAGTCCTCGCGCCAGACGACCGGATTTTTTCGTCCGCGCATCGAATTGCAGGCGACAGGAGCGCTCTCCTGTCTGTTGGCCAAGATCAAGCGATGGTCACCAGTGGCTGACCGCCCTCGACTGCATCCCCTGGTGCGACCAGTACGCGCGTCACCTGGCCAGCGCGAGTGGAGATGACCGGGGTCTTCATTTTCATGGCTTCCAGGACGAGCAGTCGATCACCAGCGGCAACCGTCTGGCCAACCTTGACGTTGACTTCGACCACCACGCCACCCATTCCGGCCACTTCGTCGCCAGCTCCAGCCGCTGCTGCTTTTGATTGCACCGCCGCCGGTGCGGCTGTGCTGCCACCTGTTGCAGCCATCGGTTGGGCAGCGGCGACCGGAGCGGGTGTTTGCGCCGCCTGGCCGGCAGTGAGTTCCAGGACGCTAACTTCGTACTCACGTCCGTTAACGGTAACCTTGAATTGTCTAGGCATGTCTTGTTCCTTTTTATCTTGGGCCTCGGCCCGTGGGCCCCGGCGTATGGGTATGCTGGGCGGCGCGAGTACCGGCTGCCCAGCCATGGCTGGTTGGTGTGATGTGCAGGATGCGGTGTGGTCCCATGGCGGCGAAGATTGCCGCTGATAGCGCAGCGACATCCTCGTCCGAAACGCCGAGTCCGATCGGGCAGACCGTTCCAGTCGGTATATCGACCGGTTTGGGCTTTTCGATCCGGCCAGTCAAAGAAACCATTACCTTGATCAGCACGGCAACCAGCACCGAGATGACGATGGAAATGCCGTAGACCTGCAGCGCCTTGAAAATGGCGTCAGTCACCATGGGATATCTTCCTTCCGTTGCCGATTACATGGGAATGTTGCCGTGTTTCTTGGCCGGCCTGAGTTCACGCTTGTCGAGAGTCTTGCGCAGTGCGAGAGCGACCATCCAACGCGTGTCCTGTGGTTCGATGACGTCGGTGATATAGAAATTGCTCGCCGAGACGTATGGCGAAGCGAACTCGTCGCGGTATTCTTGCGCCAGTTCCGCGGCCTTTGCCTGGCGATCCTCGGCCTTTTCGAGTTCCTTGCGATAGAGAATTTTCACGGCAGCTTCGGCGCCCATCACGGCAATCTCTGCGGTCGGCCAGGCGTAAACCATGTCCGCTCCCATTTCCTGGCTGCACATGGCAAGGTATGAGCCGCCATAGGCCTTGCGCAGGATTACCGTGATCTTCGGTGCAGTGCATGAACCGTACGCGGAGAGCATTTTCGCGCCGTGACGGATGATGCCGCCGCGTTCCTGCTCGACCCCTGGCAGGAAACCCGGAACATCGACCAGGGTCACCACCGGTACGTTGAAAATGTTGCAGGTCCGCACAAAACGGGCCACCTTGTCCGCGGCATTGAGGTCGAGGGCGCCGGCCATCACCATCGGCTGGTTGGCGACGATGCCAACCACCACGCCGCTGATCCGGGCAAAGCCGACGATCACGTTGCGAGCAAAACCCGCATGTACTTCAAGCAGTTCGGCACGGTCCACGATACGGCGGATCACCGAATACATGTCCAGCGGTTCGGACGGGCTGTCCGGGATGCAGTCGTTGATCGCCGGGTCTTCCATCTCCTCGATCGGCACATCGAGATGATGTGGCGGATCCTCAGTATTGTTGGCCGGCAGGTAGGAAAGCAGTTGCTTGACCAGCGCGATTGCGTGCTGGTCGTCCTCGGCAACGAAGTGAGCGTTGCCGCTGACCGTGGAATGCATCTCGGCACCGCCGACCTCAGCCATCGTCGTCGCCCGTCCAGTCACCGCCTTGATTACCTCCGGGCCGGTCAGGAACATGTGTGCATTGTTGCGTGTCATGATCACGAAGTCCATCAGCGCCGGCGAGTAGGCGGCCCCCCCAGCGCACGGCCCACAGATCACGGCGATCTGCGGTACAACGCCAGAGAGAAGGACGTTTGCATAAAAGACGTCGCCGTAGCCTGAGAGCGCATCGACGCCTTCCTGAATTCGCGCACCGCCAGAATCCTTGAAGGCCACCACCGGTACGCCGATCTTCAGGGCATGGCGCATGATGCGGGTGATCTTACGTGCCTGCATCTTGCCAAGCGTTCCGGCAACGACACTGAAGTCCTGACTGAAAGCGGCAACCTGGGTGTTCCCCACGTAGCCGTTGCCGGCAATCACTCCGTCAGCGGGCAGGAACCGCCCGGCCATGCCGAACGCAGTAGCGGCATGCGTGGCGTAAAGGCCGAGCTCCTGGAAAGTGCCTTCTTCAAATAATGCGTCGAGTCGCTCGCGTGCGGACAGGAGACCCTTTGCGTGCAGCGCCTCCAGTTTCTCGGGACTGACATTTTCGGTCAGTTTTGCACGCTGCGTACGCAGTTTCTCTATCAACTCCGGTCGTATCGTCATCTGGATTCCTAACAGGTGGCTAATATTGGATTAATTCTCATTCTCGCAGCAATGAGCTGCTGGCGACCTTCCGGCAATATAGTATCCATATTTTTTCTTGTGTTGGCTAGTGCTGGAAAAAATATTCACGGGAAATTTGTTCTCTGCCCCGCCTCACGCTTGGGTGTTTCCGATCGAGTTTCGAGTCATCCGCAGATCATCGAAGAGCAAGCGGATATTGCAGTTCAAGTGGGCCATTTTGTTACGTGATGCTGGTTTTTCCGTCGGAGAAGTGGTGCAGGATACCGACGACGAAGCGACAAAGGCGAGAGACGTTCCCGTGAGCATGGCCTGTGCGAATGGACGTTGGGGCAATATTAGTTATTGATAATATGCTATAAGGTTCGATCTCTCATTTCTGGCATGACTTCCCCTTTTGCCTGCGCTGTTTCATGCAGAGGACTCAATTTACCCTACCCGGATAGATTGCGGCATGCCCAGGTAGGTCTAGGTGTTGATGATGGCGGCGCGAAAGTGAGCTTCTGTCACTTGCCGCTCGAAGGTTCAGGAGTACAGGCTGTCGCCCAATTGCTTCAGCCGGTACATCCTGTTCTCTGCGATGCTGCGCCGGGGGTAACCGCTGTCGTTCTTCCAGCCGTCGAGTCCCTTGGCCTCGATTTCCTGGAGGATGGCGTTGCGGGGGTGTTCATCTCCCCACGGGACCGCACCGTCGCGGGATGGGATGGTGGCACGCGCGTCCCGCTCGGCGATCGCCGCAGGGCAGCCGTGGCTGTCGTAGGCGCCGTCGGCCGATACTTGAAGGATCTCGCCTTCGACCTGATCTAGCAGGCCGGGCACAAGATTTCACTGTCGCCCCAGGCAGGGGTAGTCACTTCGATGCCGATGATGTCCTTGCGGGTCTCGTCAACCGCCAAATCGGTCTTCCGCCAGGTGCGGCGCTTGCCGACCCAGTGCTGACGCACTTTCCATTCGCCTGCGCCAAAGATCTTCAGTCCCGTCGAATCGACCACCCCATGCGTCGGTCACTGGCGCGGCCGACGAGGAATCTTCATGCGGACATCCAAATTACGTTACACCCCGGCTAATGATAGTCGGGGAAACACTGGTCACTTCACCACGACCGGCAAGACTCCACTTATGAAAGCGGGTTTTCTGTCCAAACAAACGAGGCCATCTCTGGCATCGGGTGATCGGGCTCTAAGAGGTAAGCTGGAAACTGCTACGCAAAGCCAGGGAGCCAATCGCTTCGCAGGTTGGTCGATACGGCTTCAAGGGTGCCCTGAAAGAGGGCCTCGATCACGGGGGCTTCCCGCCAGTTTTCATTGAGGAAGGTCAACCCGATTTCTTCGACGAGCGTGCCCTGCCAGTAGTGGTTGGCAATTTTGTCCAGTGTCGACAGGCTCAGACTGTGTGGTAGCCGCAGATAATCCAGCCAGCTCGAATCATGAAACGAGCAGATGTAAGCTCCCCTACTGCGCGCTCTGGTCAGTGTCTTGCCGAAGACACGGGCCGGATGTTTGGCACGGAAGGTTTCCGCATCGACGCGCGTTGCGAAGAGCAACAGCGCGTGCAGGCGACTCGGGAAGTGGTGGTAGAGTCGCTGCCGATAATATTCCAGATGGTACTCGGCAAAGTAGTTCTGAACCGTCGTGAACTGATCTTCAGGCAGCGTTTGGGCGAAAGGGTTGCCGACCAGGATGTCCCAGCCCGGCAAAGCGGCATCTTCGTCCAGCCAGGCGTACAACTCGAGTGGGCTGCTGTCATTGAGTAGATGGTCCATCATCTGTACGGAACAACTGCATGGTCAGGACTTAGCGATTGCGGCCAAATTTCTGGACCAGTTGGCCGAGCTTCTCTGTACGCTCACGCATCAGCGCCTCCGCCTCGCGCTGTGCCTTGCGCAGTTCGGCCTGCTTGCGCAGCTGTTCCTTGATCAGCTCCGAGGCATGGCTGCGATGTGTCGTCGGAATTTCGTCAGCAGGTCGACCATCCAGATCATAGCGTACAGTGGCCCGTTCCATGATTTTCAGGTAGCGCAGCGAGTGCGTATGCATTCCCAGTGCGGTGCGCAGTACCTTCCGATCAAGGCTTGGCAGACGCGCCAGGAGTTGCTTGTCGATGCCGATGGCTAGTGGCAGACCGTCGCGGAAGACCGGGTAGGTATCCTGCAATTCCTTCAGAAGCTGTCGAGCGTGCTGACCCGGGACAGGGACAGGAACTGAGGTGGGCATATTCATGGATCTCGATTCAGTTTAGAAGTGGATTCCGCGCATGATCTGCGAGAACGCGATCTGGTCAGCGGTCTGTGGCTCTGGTTCCGGGAACTTGCGCGTGCCTGCCGCGCTGGAATCGGGGAACATCCGGAAGGAAGTGTTCATGGTGATTTGTGCCACCTTGGGCAGCAGCGAGTGCAGCAGGGCGCCGAAAATGCCCAGCCGGGTGGCGATGCGCACAGGTTTGTGAATGATGGCTTCGACGACCAGATCGGCAGCCTCTTCAGGGGAGAGCGTTGGGACCTGATCATAAAGCTTGGTCGGAGCGATCATGGGTGTTCTGACCAGTGGCATGTTGATGGTCGTGAATTCGATGCCACGATCGGCAAACTCGGATGCTGCGCAGCGTGTCCAGGCATCCATCGCTGCCTTTGAGGCGACGTAGGCCGAAAAGCGCGGTGCGTTCGTGAGCACCCCGATCGACGAAATATTGATGATCTGTCCTTTGCGTTTGGCAATCATTGTCGGCAGGAAGCCCATCGTCAGGCGCAGCGCACCGAAGTAGTTCACTTCCATGGTACGTTCGAAATCATGGAAACGGTCGAAAGAGTTCTCGATGCCGCGGCGAATCGAGCGGCCGGCGTTGTTCACCAGGAAATCGACGCCCCCGTGCTCCTCGTTCATGAACTTGACAAAGGAAGCGCATTGTTGTGGATCGGAGACGTCGACTACGTGCGTGATCAGGCGCAGGCTGGCGGCTTCGAACTCACGGCGGACTTCTTCGAGCGCCTGCGAGTCGCGGGCGATCGTCACGGCAATCGCCCCGGCTTCGGCCATTTTGCGAATGGTGGCCTTGCCGATACCCGATGAGCCCCCTGTGACGAGGACGACCTTGCCTTCGACCTGGCCGCGCAGGGTGCGATCGATGAACAGATCCGGGTCGAGGTGACGTTCCCAGTAGTCCCACAGGCGCCAGGCGTAGCTGTCGAGCGGGGGCACCGCGATCCCGCTGCCCTTGAGCGCCCGCTGCGTCTCGCGGCAGTCAAAGCGGGTCGGGTAATTGACGAACTCGAGGATGTCGTCGGGCAGCCCGAGATCCTTCATGATGGCGGTACGGATGCGGCGTACCGGCGTCAGGGCGAACATCGCCTTGCGCACCGAACGCGGAATGAAACCGAGCAGGGCAGCATTGATGCGCATCACCATTTCCGGCGCGTGCGCTGCGCGTGCAAAGGTATTGAGCAGATCACCGACGCGCATCGGCGTTGGATCGGTCAGGTGGAAGCACTGACTGTCCTGGTTTTCGAGATGCGCAATGTGGTCCATCGCAGCAACGACGAAGTCGACCGGTACGACGTTGATTCGCCCGCCTTCGATTCCGATCGTCGGCATCCAGGAAGGGAACATTCTGCGCATCTTCTGAATCAGCTTGAAGAAGTAGTAGGGGCCGTCGATCTTGTCCATTTCGCCAGTGCGTGAGTCGCCGACCACGATTGCCGGGCGAAAGATACGCCAAGGGATCCGGCATTCCTTGCGGACAATGCCTTCGGAATCATGCTTGGTGCGAAAGTAGGGGTTGTCGAGGTTCTCCGCTTCGTCGAACATGTCTTCGCGGAACAGTCCCTCGAAAAGGCCGGCCGCCGCAATCGAACTGACTAGGTGGAAGTGCCGGGCTGCAATTTCCTCGGCCAGGCGAACCGTGTTGCGAGTGCCGTCCACATTGGCGCGCTGCTGGTCTTCGGCGCTAGCTTTGAGGTCATAGATCGCAGCCAGGTGGAAGAAGTGGTCGATCTTACCTTTCAGCTTTTCAATGTCGGCTGGGGCGACGCCCAATTCGGACTGTGTGAGATCACCAACGATCGGGATGACACGTGTATCGTCACAGCCCCAATACTCGTACAATTCCTCAAGTCGCGGCAACTCGATGGCGCGAGTCAGAAAATGGACGATGGCATCGGGGCGGTCGAGCAGCTTTCTGACGAGACGCTTGCCGATGAAACCAGTGGCGCCGGTAACGAAGTAATTCATTGCTGTCTCCTGAAAATCATGGCCAACTCCTGAAGGCCCTGCCTGTCCTACTGCCATGCGATCGAGGCCTTCCCTAGGTCTTTAGTGTGCGTCCTCTAGATATTGTCACTAGACTGGCTTCACAGGGCAAGCAAAAAACTTGTTAGCCTTTTGATGATTACCTTATAGGAGAAGAAAATGGGCAAGAAACTCAAGGAATTGGCTGGTGACGTGACGGAAAGCCAACTGGCGTCGACGGTCAAGGAATCTGCTCAGCAGATCTGGCTGGCCGGGCTTGGTGCCTTTGCCAAGGCGCAGGAAGAGGGTGGCAAGGTGTTCGACGCCTTGGTCAAGGAAGGTGAAAGCATTCAGTCAAAGACCCGTAAGATGACCGACGAGCGAATCGCACAGGTGGCTGGAAAAGCGGCTGGAACTTGGGACCGCCTGGAACAGGTATTCGAGGATCGTGTTGCGCGTGCCCTGGGCAGCCTCGGTGTGCCGAGCAAGCAGGATATCGACAGACTGTCCAAGCGCGTCGTCGACTTGAGCGCGGCCGTACAGGCTTTGACCGAGGGGAAAGCAGCTCCCAAGATCGCTGTCAAGCCAGTAGCCAAGGAAGATCATGCTCCGGTTGAATCCGCTGAGTCCAAACCAGCCGTGGCCAAACCAGCTGCTCGCAGATCTGCGGCTGCAAAGCCGGTGCCCCCGGTCACGCCGGCCGACGTGTTGAACACGCTGCCGAAGACTGGCGACGAGTAAGGCGATTTCTCGGAATCAAGATACCGAAAAGATACTGGACGACGACCGAAGAGGCTTGTATTGCTGGCCATGAGTCCGGCCTACCATCATGACTATTGGTATGGCGTTTTGCGGAAATCACCTAAGTCTTTCTTTCCCTCGCGCTTGGCTCAGGCTGCGCCAAGCCAAGCGCTCAGGGGTGGCAGAGAGCGAGTGTTCCTTCCCGGCCGGGAGGAGAGAGATACCGCAGGGTACTGCGAGGGGTTCTTGGCCGTCCGTCCGGGTTTCGGCGCAGCCTGCACGGAGAGGGTACGCGCTTACAACCACGCGCCGACAGCGTTCCTCGACGCTGTCATCAAGGGCGCTTTCCAGGTAAAGGAATGGCGTTCAATGGATGATACTGCAACGAAACTTTCGAAAATAGGGCTAGCGCTGGCCGGGGGGGGACCGGTGGGAGGTATCTATGAAGCCGGCGCGATGGCTGCATTGGCAGAAGCCCTTGACGGCGCCGACTTAACTAACTTCGATATCTATGTCGGGGTCAGTTCAGGGGCTTTCATGGCAGCCGCAGTGGCCAATGGCATGAAGCCTGCCCAATTGGCACGCATGTTGGTGGAAGACGAGAGCGATGAAGTTTTCGATCCCGAAATGTTGCTGCGCCCTGCCTTCGGTGAATACCTGCGACGTGTGCTGCAAGTTCCAGTCCTGTTCTGTTCGTCCTTGCGACAGTATTTGTCGGACCCGTGGCATCTTCGCTTGGTGGAAGCCTTTCAGGGTCTCAGTCATGCCATTCCGGCAGGGATCTTCGACAGTGCCGGAATCGACAAGCTGTTGAAGAAACTGTTTTCAGTCGGCGAGCGAAGCAATGATTTCCGTCAGCTCAAGCACCAGCTATTCATTGTGGCGACCGATCTCGATACCGGAGAGTCACTTGCCTTCGGTTCGCCGGGGCATGACGATATCCCCATTTCGCTGGCGGTGCAGGCGAGTGCCGCGTTACCGGGACTATTTCCACCGGTCAGGATCGGCGAGCGTTATTTCGTCGACGGCGCCTTGATCAAGACCCTGCATGCTTCGGTTGCGCTGCACGCGGGCGCGGAACTGCTGATTTGCATCAATCCGCTGGTACCATTCGATTCGCAACTGGCTGCCCAGCGTCCACGGCACGGGGATCCAACGCCGGTACCTGACCATCTGATTGAAGGGGGCTTGCCAGTTGTCTTGTCACAAACTTTTCGCTCCATCATCCACTCGCGAATGCGAACCGGCATGGACCGCTATGGGCACGAGTTCGCAGGCAGGGATGTGGTCCTCTTTGAACCGACGCGCGACGATGCAGACATGTTCTTCACCAATGTGTTCAGCTATCGCGGCCGTCGCCGCCTTTGCGAGCATGCTTACCAGCGTACCCGCAGCGATCTGTATAGGCGGCGCCATGAGTTGCGGCCAATTTTCGAGCGGCACGGTATTGAACTGAACCTCGGCGTGCTCAAGGACCACAGTCGTTCGCTGCTGTCACACAAGCGCCACCCGGATCTGGCAGCCAGTGCCGGTGCGCTGGCTTCTTCGTTGGGCGATCTTGAAGCCTGGCTGCAGGCGCAGCAGGTTTGACCAAGCCATTCCCTAGCACCTGCTGCAGTGCTATGCTGGCCGTCCGGGGTAGCTTATGGCGGACGACAGGTGATGGAAAAAAAACCGAAGCGGCGAACGCGTGAACGCATCATCGAGACCAGCCTTCGCCTGTTCAATGACTTTGGCGAGCCAAACGTGACAACCACGGTCATTGCCGACGAGATGAATATCAGCCCCGGCAATCTTTATTACCATTTCAATAACAAGGATGAGATTCTCGAGTCGATTTTTACGGTCTTTGAGCGGGAGATCAAGGATACGCTGGCGGTACCGACTCGCAGACCTGCCAATGTGGAAGACATCTGGTTGTTCTTGCATCTCCTTTTCGAAAAGATCTGGCAGTATCGTTTTTTCTACCGCGATTTGAACGATCTGCTGACGCGCAATCGCCTGCTGGAAATCCATTTCCAGCAAATCCTGGCGCATAAGGTGCACACTGCGAAGACCCTGTGCGAAGGCCTGGTGTCGGCAGGTGCCATGCGCGCCAACACCGAGGAGTTGCGTGCACTGGCGATGAACATGACGGTCATTGCGACCTATTGGCTCTCTTTCGAGTATGTTCGTGATCCGCGCGGCAAACTCGACAGTGACCATATCGGGTGTGGTGTCTACCAGGTGATGGCGATGGTTTCACCCTTTCTGCTGGGTGAATCCAAAGACCTGCTCGAAAGGCTGTCACAAGAATACCTCGGCGCAAAGCGCCCTGCTTGACGTCATGCTGAATTTATCTGGAGAACGATCAATGGCCTGGAACAAGTTTCCCTATCCTGACAAGGCATACTTCTATGCTGGAGCGGCACTGCAAGATAACTGGGCGCGGTTGCATCGCGGTGACTGCGAGCCTTTTCCTGATGATCCGCGAGTTCAGGAAGCTTGGCGGAATTATCATGCCGGCGACTTTGGGCAGGCCGTCCAGGCTGGCATGGCCTGTGGCATGGCGGGTTACAATGCCGCCAACAAGGCGGCCACGGTCTATGCCACTTACCTCGAAGCCAACGATGAGCGCAAGTGCAGCCTGCTGTTGGAGGTTGCGCAGCGCTGTGAACAGCAGCAGGAAAAGACTCCCACTGATATTAATGCCTGGTACCTGCATGCCTTCTCACTCGGTCGCTACAGTCAGAGCATCTCGGTTGTCAAGGCGCTCGCACAAGGTCTCGGGGGCAAGATCAAGAACAGCCTGACCAAGGCGCTGGAGCTGGAACCCCGGCACGCCGACGCGCATATCGCGCTCGGTGCCTATCACGCCGAGGTGATCGACAAGGTTGGCTCGCTGGTTGGAGGAATCACCTACGGGGTCAAGAAGGAAACCGGCAAGGACTTGCTTGAAGCCGCTCTGAAACTCAACCCCGACTCGGCAATCACTCGTATCGAGTTTGCCAATGCACTGGTTTTGATGTTCGGCAAGGCGAAAATGAAGGACGCCGAGCGCCTTTATCAGGAGGCTGCCGCCTGCGTGCCGATGGACGCCATGGAGCGGCTCGACGTCGAAGCGGCGAAGGCCGAGCTTGCGGACTGAGCGACAGGCTTGCCGCTTGCCAGGACGCCGCTCGGATGTCCCTCAGTCCTGCGTGGCCGAGTATCAACTATCGGTCAGGCCGCCCAGGTCTTCTTCCACCGCTGCCGGGTCGCCGAGTCGGTCCCAAGGCTCGAGTAGCAGCAGCCACAGGAGCTTGTCGAATTCGTCGGCAAAGCGGTTGACGATTTGCGTAGGGTCGTCGACCATGTTCTTGTCGGTGATGAGTCCGAACTGTACCCGGCCGTTGTAGGAGAGAATGCTGACACCCATGCCGATGTCACCGGCTTGCGGGACCCAGACCATTTCCTGCTCGATCCTGCAGCCGGCGAAAAAGCGCGGCTGCTGTGGGCCGGGGACGTTGGTCATCACCGCCGTCGTCTTACTAGCCAGCAGATTGAGGATCTGGTCCTGGATGAACTTGGGCGCCATGCCGGCGGCGCCCAGCAGGGTGAAGGTCAGCATCGCTTGATAGGAATCCTTCAACACCATCATCCTGGCGCGAGTTGCATAGAGCCTGGCCAGTGGGTTGTCGATGCCAATCGGCAGTTCGAGAGCCACCAGACCAAAGCGGTTTCCAAGATCCTCGATGTCATCCGGTGCGCGTAAATTGACAGGGACCATCGCACGAATCTCGGTGGCAGCCACCGGGTCGCCTTTGGCTATCAGGTAGCCGCGCAGAGCACCTGCTACCGAAGCCAGCAGGATGTCGTTCACCGAGCAGCCGAGAACCTTGCCGACGACCTTGATTTCGGGCAAGGAGATCGGCTCGGACCAGGCGACCCGTTTGACCGTCCCCGCTTTGCCCTTGTAGCGCGTCGGGGTGTCATTGGGCAGTAGCGCCAGCTTGCCGACTTCGTTGGCCATGGCCCTGGCGACGAGCACGTAGTCGCGGATCGTCGCGGGGTTCTTACGCAGACCCAGGTAGTGTCCCCACAACTGGCCCCCGATGCGGATCGAGGTCAACGCAACTTCGCTGATGGGCTCCAAGATCGTTCGCCAGAAAGCGTCGTCGGGATCGCTCCTCTGGTTGTCAGCAGGATCATCCTGATGAGGGGTTGCCACCGTTCCGCCGTCCTCCGGAGCATCAATGTCGTTGTCAGTCAGCGATTTGATGACGCCAGTCAGGGCGATGCCGTCGGCAATCGCGTGATGGATCCTGACCACTACCGCGGAGTTGCCGTCGGCAGTGTCGACAAGGTTGAATTCCCATCGAGGTCGTGACGGGTTGAGTGGGGTGCCAGCCATGGTGGCAACGAATTTTTGCAGTTCGTTCTTGCCGGCAGGAGCCGGGAGAAAAGAATGGCGGACATGCGTGTCGATGTTGAAGTCAGGGTCGTCATCCCACCAGTTACCATTGACATCCTGCCTGGCAATTTGCCGGAAGCGCCGGTAACGCACAATGCGCTGTGCGACGGTACGCTTGAAACGTTCGGTGTCGATGCGGCCTTGGAAGATCATGACCCCGACGATCTGCATCAGGTTTTCCGGACGATCCATACGCAGCCAGGCGTTGTCGACGTGGGCAATTCTTTCGCGTGAGTTCATCGCGGGTGCTCCCGGGAAAAATGTCCAGGCCATATAATAACGTCAGTTCGGGATAA
>NZ_JDST02000119.1:0-20265 GCF_000584975.1 Candidatus Accumulibacter cognatus
CACCGACCATATCTCGCCGGCTGGTTCGTTCGGCGAGAATACGCCGGCCGGGCAGTGGCTCACGCAGCAGGGAGTTTCTCGATGCGTCCGCGATCCTCGCCTACCTGCACAACGAACCAGGCTGGCAGGCGGTGGAACCCGGCATCCTCAACGCCCACGCCATCCCGGTCAACATCGCTGAAGTCGCCAGCAAGCTGATCGACCGGGGTGTGCCGCTGGACGATGCCTTGTCGTCGATTGCCATCCTCAAGCTCACCTTGTTGCCCTTTGCGGCGCAGGAAGCCTCCGAAACCGCATGGCTTCGACCACTCACTCAGCCACGCGGGCTGTCTCTCGGCGGCAATCACGCCTGTCTCGCCAGTGCGCGCCTTCATAGCATGGCGGGGCTTGCCGCCGCCCGGCCCTGGCTGGAATTCGCCACCGCCCTGCAACTCGATATTCACTGCATGCGCACGGATTCTGCCGCTGCTGGGCGCCGAGCACAGGCAGGCGAAGGCCTGTCCTCTACCTCATGACACTCCTGCCAGGAAACCTCGACGGCTCTCGATACGCTGCACCCACTGGCAGGCGCGGATCTGCGCGACGGGATGGCTCATGCATCGGAGTGACTCGGGCCGCTCGTCGCGTCGCACAGGCCAAGCCGCTGGGCGCTGAGCGCTGCCTGCGTACGATTGGTGACGCCGAGCGCGCGGAAGACCGCGCCGAGATGCGCGCGAACCGTGGCTTCGGAGATCCCCAGGCGGCGGGCGATGGTCTTGTTCGGCTCGCAGGCGCAAACTCCCTGCAGGACTTCGCGCTCGCGCACCGTCAGTGGACTGGCCGTCGTTCTCGGGGCGGTCGCCGGCGCCGGGTGCAAGGCCGGCGGCAGGTAGAAGCCACCGTCGGCGACGATGGCCAATGCGGCGGACAGGATCTCCCGTCGCGCCGACTTCGGGATGTAGCCGCTGGCGCCGGCGTCCATGCAGGCGCGGATGGTGGCGGCATCGTCGTCGGCGGAAACCACCACCACGGGAACTGCCGGATGGCGACGGCACAGCACTGCCAGGGCGGTACTGGCGTCGAGCCCAGGCATCTTGAGGTCGAGCAGCACCAGGTCGAAGGTATCGTCCTGCGCCAGTTGTTCGAGTGCCATCGCTGCGTCACCCGCCTGCTCGACCTGCGCCTCGGCAAACAGTTGCGCCACCAGCACTGCCAGCCCGTCGCGATAGATTGGGTGGTCTTCGATGATCAGGATCTTCTTCATGTCACGATGCTCCTTCCTGCCGCCTTGGAGCGCCCGCGCGAGGGGGAGATGGCGCCGCGACCGTTTCCGCGACCCGCGCAGTCAGCCAGTGCGCCCCCAGCGCCGCGCGCAACGCGGCAGGGCGAACCGGCTTGTGCAGCAGCACGACGCCATGCTCGCGGGCAAGACGGCGCGCGTCGTCGAGAGCATCGCCGGTGATCAGGATTGCCGGCAGCGTGGCGCGAAAACGCTGGCGTACCAGTCGAACCACATCCAGTCCATCCTCGCCGCCGGGCAGACGCCAATCGGTGACCAGTGCATCCGGCGCGGCGGGAATCGTCTCCAGCGCCTCGCGCACTGCTGCGGCGCTGGCGCAGGAGACGACCTGGCAACCCCAGGAGGCGAGCCAGCTGACCAGGGCGTCACGGGCGTGCGCATCGTCCTCCACGACGAGTACCTGCCGCTCTGGCCAACCAGGCGGCAAAGCCGCCTGGGCATCATTTACGGCCGGGGCAGCATCGGACAACGGTTCCGGAACAATCGCCAGCGGCACGCTGAAGCGGAACACGCTGCCGCGCCCGAGGCGTGAACGAAGCTCGATGGGGCAGCCGAGCAGCGCTCCCAGGCGGCGCACGATTGCCAGCCCCAACCCCAGGCCCTGGTCCGGGTCACGCTGCCGGTTGGCAACCTGGTAGAACTCGTTGAATACCGCACCCTGCTGCGCGTCGGCGATACCGATGCCGCTGTCCCAGACTTCGATGCGCAGCAGCGCAGCGCGCCGCCGGCAGGCGATGACGATGCCGCCGCGCAGGGTATAGCGCACCGCGTTGGCGAGCAGGTTGCGCAGGATGCGTTCGAGCAGCAACGGGTCGCTGCGGATCCAGACATCGCTGGCACGACAGCGCAGCGACAAGCCCTTGGCGAGTACCTCCGCGTTGAATTCGTCGGTCAATGCGAGCAGCAGCGGACGCAGTGCGAAATCAGTGCGCCGCGGTTCAATCGCGCCGCTGTCCAGCCTTGAAATGTCCAGCAACCCCGCGAATAGCGAGTCCAGTGAGTCGAGCACATGCGCCATGCGCGTGACAGTCTCTTGTGCCTGCAGGCTCAGCGACTGCCCCTGCAGCACATCGAGCAGCAGGCCGAGCGTGTGTACCGGCTGGCGCAAGTCGTGGCTGGCCGCAGCGATGAAGCGCGACTTGTCGAGGTTGGCCCGTTCCGCTTCGCGGGTGCGCTGCTCCAGCGCCCCCGCGAGCCGTCGGTTCTCGTGACCGATACGCAGCGATCGATGTGTCGCTGCGGCAAGGCGTGACGCGAACAACGTCAGCACGAGCATCATCATCAGCGCACCGATACACAGCCCCAGGTTCATCGCACCGCCGAGCAGGACGCGGTAGACCGCAGTTGGCAGCAATGCACCGGCAATGAAGACTGCGTAGATCGGCAGACTCGCGCCGATGTTGGCAAGCACCGCTGCGGCGAGACTCAGCAGCAGCGCCAGAACGACCATCTCGGCTGGCCAGGGCGCCGGTACGAATAGCCAACCGGCGCCCCCCAGGACAGGCCGCTCGCACCGACCAGGACATACAGGCAATGCCGCCATCCCGCAACGCCGTCGAGCGCGGGCGGGTGGCGCCGGTAGAGGAAGCCAAACAGCAGCCCGAGGCCGAGGACGGTAGCGACCGCCATCACCCATTGCACGAGGTGGGGCGGCGAGGCCAGGAGCTGCAGGAGAACCGCAGACACGGCCAGCGGCACGAAGCCGCTGCCGAAACCCTCCGGCAAGCCGCGCGCGACCATGTCGAACACCTCGAACTCGACCAGTTCGTCGAGCGAGGGTTCACGCGAGTCGGGCGGAATCACTCGGACAGCAGTCGGGACGGACATGATCACCGGGCACCAACGAAGGTCGGACGGGATGACAAGGTAGTTGCTTTGTCGTACGACATAAAGTGGATTGGCACGAGTGGGCGCAAAGGTGCAAAGTCGCGATGCGCAGGCGGGCCTGGGAGTGGCCGGCGCGCCAGCCACGCTTCGAACGCGCGGTGCTTGACGATTACGCGCGCCTGGCGCGCCCAGGCCCTCAGCCGCAGATGGTCCCATTCGTTCATCGATGTCAAGCAAGTCAATAAGGAGTCAATCATGAGCCTTTTGCAAAACTCCCCGGTGGGCCGGGCGGATGTGGCATGGCTCGCTCTGGACGAGCGACCGGCGCCTCCACCCAGGTCGAACCGATCGAACCAATCCTGTACCAAGAACGAGCGCATGCCCCCACCGACCCTGCCGGGTCGCACCGTGTTGCTCGCAGGGCTGCTGGTGCTTGCCAGCCGGCGTTGGCCGAAGTCGACGTGCTGAGCATGAGCTCGGACGCGCGCTTCACCAGTGTGCTGAAGGCGCCACCGCCCTGGTCCAGTGCTTATTCGGTCGCCAGCGCGTCCGAGTGGATTGCCCTGGGTCGCCATGCGAAGACCGCCACGCCGGCTGGCCAGCCCGTGGGGTCACCCTTCAGCGTCGACAACGTACAGGCCTGGGCCGACTTCCAGCAGGAAGACGAAGGCAGCAGCTTCCACAGCTATGCCCGGCTCACCGGCAACTACCTGGACGCCGGGCCATGGAACTTCGCCCGCAACGAGATCTGGCTGACCAACCGCTACCTCGTTGAATATGATGCGTGGACCGGCCCGAGAATCAAATTCAATGTCACGCACGCCAGCCATGGCTTGCTGCTGGCGGGCGGTATCGCCTCCAACCTGAGGGCGCGCGCAGAAGAGCAGGTGTTCTGGGGCCTGCGCGTGCCGTTACCAGGCCTGGCAAAGCCCTACCTTCTCAAGGACGCCTGGTTTGGCAGTGCCGAAGTCACGCCGGACGGGCCACCCACGGCCACGGATGACTGGCGCACTCGCTGGTTCACCACCAGCCGTGAATTCGACTACGGCGTGTTGGACGGCATGGAGTTGAGCGTGCTGCTGGTAGGCAAACCCATCACGATGGACCTGGGCGACACGCTCTGGCTCGACGTCATCTTCCACGGCATCTACGAGGTGCGGGGCACCGCTGACACCGGCTACTTCTCGGCGGCGCTGGCCGACTTCAGCCACAGCGGCGCGCTGAGCTTCCAGGCTATCGACACCGACACCGGTCTGCCGGCGGACGGCCTGAAGTTCACGCTGCTGAGCCCGGTACCCACGGTGTCCGAGCCATCGGCCATCGCGATGCTGGGTCTGGGCCTGGCGCTGCTGGCCGGATGGCGAGCAAACGCCGGGCAGGGTGCCCGATACGGATGCCGCAGCATGCCGCCCCCAGCCCATCGCCAAGGATGGGTATTGCGGGATCTCTGGTCGTCTTGGCTAGCACGTACGCACCAGCAGAAGCCGCTTCCGCTCACGCAAACCCATTCACCTGCGCAGACATGAGTTGAACTTCGGCGAACTGCCTGGAGTACCCGCGGGAAGCACGACCGACTAACCTGCCCTGCGGTTGTAATGGAAACGGACAAAGGATTCCGCCGCTGCCGGAGGGCTGTAGTAGTAGCCCTGGATGGCATGGCAACCGTGCGCTTCGAGGTAGTCGAGCTGGGCGATGGTCTCGACTCCTTCGGCGATGACTTCCATCTTCAGGCTGGTCGCCATGGCCACGACGGCATCGACGATGGCGGCATCGTTACTGTCATTGGCAAGGTCGCGTACGAAGGAGCGGTCGATTTTCAGGCGCGTCACCGGAAATCGCTTCAGGTAGGCAAGACTCGAATAACCGGTGCCGAAATCGTCGATCGCCATTTTCACGCCTGCGGCGGCGAGTTGGTGCAAGACTGCCGTCGCCTGTTCGGGATCGATCATCAGCATGCTCTCGGTCAATTCGAGTTCGAGGCTTGCCGGATCGATCCCGGAGGCGTGAATCATGGCCGAGATCCGTGCGCTCAAGTCCCGCTGTTGAAACTGCCGCGCCGACAGATTGACGCTGATGCGCAAACCGGGATGTCCGCCGAGCTGCCAGCGCCTGGCTTGGCGGCAGGCCTCGCCGAGCACCCATTCGCCGATCGGCACGATCAGCCCGGTCTCCTCGGCGATGGCGATGAAACGGTCGGGAGCAATCAGACCCCGTTGCGGATGCTGCCAACGAATCAACGCTTCCATGCCGATCACCTTGCCACTGCGGCAATCGACCTGCGGCTGATAATGAAGCAGGAACTCGCCTCGCTCGATCGCCAGACGCAGATCGTTCTCGATCGTGACCCGTTCCTGCACGCTCTGATTCATCGCCTGCGTGAAGAACTGGAAATTGTTGCGGCCACGTTCCTTGGCGTGATACATCGCCGTGTCGGCGTTGCGCAGCAGGGTTGCCGCGTCATCGCCGTCCTCCGGATAAACGCTGATGCCGATGCTCGGTGTCACGTGCAGCGAGCGGCCTTCGAGCAGGTACGGCGCGGCGACTACCTCCAGCACTTTCCTGGCGACCACGGCCACGCGTCTGATGGCCGCCAGTTCGGGGATGACGATGACGAACTCGTCGCCGCCCAGCCGCGCCACCGTCTCGGTCTGGCGCAACACCTCCGTCAGGCGCTGGGCGAGTTGCTCGAGCAGGCGGTCGCCGATGTCGTGTCCGAGCGTATCGTTGATCAGCTTGAAGTGATCGAGATCGAGGAACAGTACCGCCATGTGGTCGTGATTGCGTTTCGACTTGGCAATGGCCTGACGAATCCGATCGTCGAGCAGGGTGCGGTTCGGCAGCTTGGTCAGCGCATCGTGGTGGGCAAGGAAGTGGATATCCTGCTCCCACTGCTTGCGCTCACTGATGTCCAGGAAAGTCCCGGTGTAATGCGTCACTTCGCCGCCCGCATTGCGAACGGCGGTGATGGTCAGCCACACGGGAAAGATCTCGCCATTCTTGCGCAGGCTCCATACCTCACCGCGCCAGACGCCGACTTCAAGGATGCATTCCCACATCGCTTGATAGAAGTCGGTGTCGTGCCGCCCGGACGAGAAAATTTTCCAGCTCTGCCCGATCAGTTCATGCTCCGTATAACCCGAAAGAGCAAGCAGGGCCGGGTTGACCGAGAGAATGCGCTCCTCGGCGTCGGTGATGCAGATGCCTTCGGCACTCGCCGAAAACACGGTCGCCGCAAGACGCTGCGCTGCCTCGGCGCGACGCTCCTCGCCAATGCGCCAGATTTCCTGACTGATCAGTTGCAGGGTCTCGATCTCCAGCGGCGTGTAGGGTTCGGTCTTGTTGCCGATGCCAGTGATCAGCCGCACCTTGCCGTTGGCGATGACCGGCACGCAGACCAGCCGAAGCAGTGGCGAATGCCCTTGCGGCAGACCACGACGGCCCTCCGCTGACCCATAGTCGTTGCAGACCATCGGCTCGCGGCGGTGGACGACATCGGCCCAAATACCGGCCTGGCTGATCGGATAATGTTTGTCGAAAGCTGCCGTACAGTATTCGTCGAGCGTGCGCCGCGACCACGCCGCAAACTCGATCGTCTCCTGATCGTCAGCAACGAAATGGACAAAAGAGATCGCGCTGCCGGTCAAGCGCTCGACCACTTCGAGGCAGTACGGCATGAATTCGGCTTCTGACATCCGCTCGGCGGCGCGCAGCATTTCGTGCAGCGCCGTGGCGCGTGCCGCCTGCAGGGCAAGGAGTTCATCCGCCCGTCGCTGTCTTTCTTCGGCACGCTGGCGCTCGGTAATGTCGGTCAGGATGCAGTGCGAGCGCGCCAACCCCTGCCGATCATGAGTGATCCGGCCGTTGATGAGCACAGTACGCATTTCACCGTCTTTGCGCCGCAGATCGAACAGCGAGCCTTCGCTATGGTCGGCAGCGACGAATTTCGGGAAGTTCTCGGCAAGCACCGGCAGTGAACGATCCTCAAGGAAATCGGTAATCGGACGCCCGAGCACCTCGTCACGGGCATATCCGCCAAGCAGGGTGAGCCAGGCCTCATTGACATCGAGAATTGCCACATCCATGTCCAGCGACTGGTAGGGCAGAGGCGCCTGGCGAAACAGCTCCCGGTAATACTCTTCCGATGCGGCGAGCTGCTCGGCTGCCGCTCGTTCGGCGGTGACATCGCGGCCAATGCCTGAAAAGCCTGCGATGGCGGCGTTGCCATGGGTATCCGCATGGTCGGCGACGATGTTCCACTGCAGCAGGTGCACCGCACCATGGCGCGCAGTCTGCCGGACCTCGAACTGCAAGGCCGGGCCATCGGTTTCCCTCCATGTGAAAAAAGCCTGTCGGGTGCGCTCGCGATCATCGGGGTGGACGAAATCAAAGGCAGACAGTCCGAGACAGTCAGCGGCCGGCAGGCCTAAATAGGTCTCGGCCATGTAATTGACGAAATACAGTCGCCCCTCGCGATCGACGCGAATGATCAGGTCGCGGGTATTCTCGACGACACCGCGGTATTTGGCCTCGCTCTCGCGCAGCAGCGCTTCCCGTTCGAGCACAGCCTGTGCCATGCGGCGCATGCTTTGCGCCAGCTTCTCGATCTCGTCGGTACCCGAAGGTGGAATCTGCGCGTGGTAATTGCCATCGGCCACCGCTTCCAGGTGTCTGGCGAACTGGCCAAGCCGCATCGTCATCCGCCGGCTCGCCAGCACTGCCGCAATGACTGCCAGCAGCAGCGCCAGCAGACTGCCGAAGGCTAGCGACCACAGTGTCGAACGGAAGGTGGCAAAGGCCTGCTCGGTCGGCTGCGCGATCAGCGCCGTCCAGCCGGCCTCGTGGATTGGCGTACTGCTGCCGATGTAGTCGATGCCGTCCAGACGGAATCGCGCGGTTTGCAGCGAGGCCGCACCACCCCCACTCAGTGGTGGCAGGTGGCTGAGGTTTTCCTGACGCAGGGCACGCTCGGCGTCAGGATGTCCGACGACATTGCCGCGCCGGTCGACGATGACCGGCAGCACATCGGCGGCGCTGGCGAGCAATTCGGCAAAGCGCGAAATTTCCTGCAGATTGAGTTCGCCCACCACGACGCCTTCCCTGGGTGCCGCAGTGGCCAATTCCATTGAGATTGTCAATGGCATGGCCAGCGCCACCACGATGTGTCCACTGGACGACAGATAGGTATCAGACCACACTGGACGCTGCTGCACACGTGCCGCGTGCACAAAGCGGCGGCCAGAGAAATCGACGCCGAGCTGGTTGTCGCGCAAGGCACGGCGAGCCTTCGGCAAGCCGACTTCGAGAACCCGATCGGCGCCATCGACGACGTAGATCGACTCGATGGCGCCATCCGCCTGGGCCAGGGTATCGAGCATGACGCGCAGTTCGGCGGTGTCCATCCTCGGCTGGCTGCCGACATCGTCAGCCAGGAGGGCAAGATTAGAAGAAAATTCCGCTAGAAAAGCATCGATCTGCGTCGCAGTCGTTGTGCCGAGCGCACGGTTCTGGGCCTCCACACCAGCGTTGAGACGCGGCAGGAGAACACCGAGCAGCACTGCGATGAGCGTCAGGATGGCCAGCGCGACCAGCGACGACAGTCCAAGCGACAACCAGAATCGTAGTGAACGTGACATTATTGCCCTGGTCTCGTCGTTCCTGGAGGTTGGTCAATGCAGGCGCACAAAGGAGCCATCACGGATGGTGGTCAGATAGGTCTCACGAGCTGCATCGCCAGTGGCATCGAAACGTATCTCCGACTGGGCTCCAGAAAACACGCCGCGCACAAGAATGACCTGCTTCAGGGTTTGACCGGGCTGTCTCGCGACGAGTGCATCGAGCACCACGTTCGCCGCGTCGAAGGCGGTGAGGCCGCCAAATCCCGGCTCCTGGCCGAAGCGCTCGACGTAGCGCCTGCGAAAGGCCACATAAGCGGGCTGTGTGCTGTCGCGATCGACAAATTGTGCGATCATGACGCCTTCGACCGCCTTGCCACCCAGTTCGATCAGACGCTCTGTGGCAGCCCACTCCGAGGTGCCAATGCGTACGACGCCATCACGCTTGCGAATCTGCTGGGCGAGTAGAGCGGCATCGACCGAATTGGCCAGGATCAACACAAGCTCCGGTTTGGCACTGAGAAGACGCCCCGCCAGGTCAGCAAACGAGGTTTCCTCGCTGGAACTGAAAGGAACGGTGATGTTGAGCGTGCCACCAGCCGATTCGAAGGCGTGGCGATAGTCCGCCAACCAGCCTTCGGTATAGGCCCGATTGCGCAGATCATAGGCGACCGCGACACGTCGGAGTCCCAATCGTTCGAAGTGATCAGCAGCGCTGATCCGCGCGTATTCGGCGGTCGAAGCGATGACCCGCAGGAAGTGATCGTCAATCCCGGTCAGCGTCGTTGTCGTCACCGTCGGGCTGAGCATCACCAGTTCGGCTTCGTTGACCAGCGGCACCGTAGCCACCGCCATGGCGCTGGTCATCGGCCCGATGATCGCCTCGACCTTGCGCTCCAACAGGCGGCCGACGGCCTTTCTGGCAAGATCCGGGTCCTGCTTGTCGTCCTCGACCAGCAGTTCGACCACCCGGCCGTTCACACCACCGCTGCTGTTGCGAATTTCGACGGCCAACATTGCGCCATTCCGGCCGGCAATTCCCAGGTCGGCCACCCGACCCGAGAGACCGCCGAGGAAGCCCAGGCGTAGCGGCTCCGGCGGTACACAGCCAGCCAATGCGCCACCAATCGCAAGCAGGGCCGCAACAAATTGCCACAAGCGTGGAAGCGAACTCTCTACAGCCAAGGATCGATCCTCTCGACATCCGTCGAAACAGGTAGCGCTGACAAGGCGCTTCACGCTGCAGTCTGATAGCCTGAAGTTATCCGGAACATTATGCAGAATCTCGGGCTTGATGTCCAAGAATAGGGCGAATGAATGTTGGGTGGATCCCTTGAGATGGTTCCCTGACGCCCTTGCTCACGAAGGTGAAGGCAAGGTTTCGTAGAGTACCGCTGCGCGCCGCCGAAACCACTCAGATGCAGAGCAGGCCGTCGAGGGGTGAGGGGAAGCAGGGACGTGTTCTATGCCCCATCACCTCATTCAGGCCAAAGCAGTCTGCTCTCTTCGCTCCTGTACTGCCACAGGGATTTCACGACGATGAGCATGAATCGTCGATGATCAGCGCTGATCTCCGGCAACACATGCGTCGAACATATGGATTTCCGATGCGGTTCGGATCGGCTTGAACGACTGCTTCCCCTTCGGGTGAATCTACCTTTTTCCCTCACTGGCCGACCTGCCGTCGACGTTCTGGGAACTGATGCTGCCAGATCTGACATCCACCGTACGCTGCCTGCCCTCGATGCTGCTCGCAATCTCATTGAGCGCCAGACGGCCGGGCCAGTCCACGCCATTGCCGGTACGGACCTGAACAACGGGGACGGGGAACAAGGCTGGCGGTTTGCTCGTATCCGATGGCGGAGCGCACTGCCCATGCTGCAGTTCCTTACCATCCCTTTCCGAACAGGTCGGTTTCGCCGGCTGACAACGTCGATCCGAGTACTCGACTCGGCCATTGACCTCGCATCTGAACAATGAACCGGCAACGGCCAGTTGGCAGATTTGCAACCCTAGACATACCACGCAGATAGCCCGCAATTTCATCGACAACTCCCATGTCCACCCATAGACCGACTACGGAATTGATCTTCACACACCTTGACCATCCGCCCAGTGTCGAAAATCACGATCCGGGCTGGTTAATGTGAAAGTCTCGTCAGCGACGTACGAGTCTGCGCTCCGACACACGGAAGAGGAATACCGGGAAAATACAGGGTGGATGGGTAAGTCAGACGGGTCTTCCCTCGCAGATCTTTAAGTGCTTGAAAACATTAATTTGAAAGAAGCGACCCAGAAGGCGAACGAAGGCCTGACCACCATGGGTCATGCAAATGGGTTGGCGCGAATCAAGCGGCTGCGGGGATGAAGCCGAAGCGAGTCAAAGCCTTGATCCAGCGAGAAGCGTTGCGCTCTGCACGGTGAGCTGCTCATAGTGGGTGGCGGAATCCCGATAATATTCGCCCCGCTTGAGCATGAAAAAGATGGTGCGCAACATTTTGTGAGCCACAGCGACGATGGCTCGTTTGTAACCGCGGCGAACTATCCGCGACTGGAACTTGAACTGAAACGCCGACTTTGTGCATCTGGCGGCGTGAGCGAACTCACACAGGCGTCGGCGAACGTAGGGATTGCCCTTGCGGATATGCCCCGACTTGCGCTTTCCCGCCGACTCGTGGTTACCCGGACAGATACTGACCCAGGAAGCCAGGCGGTCTGAGGTACCGAAAACGCTCATGTCGCTGCCGCTTTCGACCAGCAGCATGGCCGCGCCGATGACATTGACACCCGGCAAGGTTTGCAGCAGTGCCAGTGCATTTTTCTCGCTCGCCAACTCAGAGAGCAGTCGCGCATCGAAACGGGCGATGCGCGCTTCCAGTTCTTCGATAGGCCGCAACAGTTCGTCGAGAACGAACCCATGGCTCGCGGTCAATTCGCCCTGGAGGGCATCGTACAATTCCTCGCGGCTGGCTTTGAGACGTCGGCTGGCGAGATTGAGCACCTCATGCGGAGGCTGGCCGTCGAGAATCGCCTTGATCATGGCGCGTGCCGACTGGCCATGGAGATCACTGACGACCACGCCCAAGCGAATGCCTGCATCGGAAAGCACTTTGTGCATGCGGTTCTCTTTGTGCATGCGGTTCTTCTCGGAGGTAAGCAGACTGACCAGCTTCTGTCGTTGCCGGGAGATCACACGGAGTTCACGCAGTTTGGCCGATGGCACGAAGGACCCACGCAGCAGACTGGCACGCGCCAGGGTTGCGAGCCACTGGGCGTCGCAGACATCGGTCTTGCGCCCAGGCACCTGCTTGACGTGACGGGCATTGACCACCTTCACCCGGATGCCCACCCCCTCCAGCGCCGCATAGGGGCTCTTCCAGTAGATGCCCGTGCTTTCCATGACCACTTCGTCGGGATTCAGCGCCGCCGCCCAAACCGCCAGTGCCCGCCGGTCCTTTTTGAAGGCCCCAAATTGATGCTGCTCGATGCGTGTCTCGCCATCCGCTTCCTCAAGGATCGCGCATGCTGTGATCTGAGCCTGATGAACGTCGAGCCCGATGACTCGTTTGTGAATGGAAACCATTTCGATACCGTCTCCTTTCGCTATACATTCAAAGGCGGGAAGCGGTGGGTGCCAGAACCGAAATTGCCTGAAGGCGACCAGTCGCCAGCGGCCCTTTTAATGTGTGCGCTCGATGGCAGCAATCCGGGGTACGAGTCGGTTCAGCGGGTCACGTTAGCTTGCGGGGTCAAACCGCCAAAATGTTGCGCGACATCTCCCCGCCGCTTCCCCACTTGAATCTTCTTTCATCATCCAGGGTGGCCGCAACTGCAATGGCCGTTAGCACCTTTACATGCCTAAAAATGATCTAAATCTTTGAAATTATTAGAGCGAAGGTGGGGAAAGATCCGTCAGAATGCAACTTGCCTATGGCCACTATGCGCCGCGAGCAGACACCTGAAGTCGGTACATCAGGCCCCCGGAACGAAAAACGATTTGCCCATTTAATTGTTCCAGGATCATTTCCGCCTTGACTGCAGCAGACTGCACTTGGTGTTGTGCAAAGGTCTTGCTCGAATAGACCCGCAGTTCGCCGTTACCGGGAATGTAGCCGACAATGCCACTACCTGTGGAAGCGGCATTGATGAAAGTCTCCTCCGTGTGCTCCTGCTCGATGGCGCGCCATTGGCCGGCTTCGAGACGACACAGATAACGCGAGACCAACGCTGTCCGCGGATCCTGCGCCAGAACGATGGCGAAGATGCCGTTGTCGGAAAAGACGTCGAGGATCTTCTGAGCACGCAGGAACGCCGCAGGAAAGATGTTGACCTGGTCGGCGACGGTCAACAGATAAGGCTGACCGAGGTAATTCGATAAACCGGCTGTACGGAAAAACACCGTCGCGTTGGCCATTACCGGCCAGGAGGTACGTACGATTCCGGCTTCGTCGAGTTCGATCAAACCGCGGTCCGAATCATTGACCACGGCAAACAGCCTGCCGCCGATACGCAACATACGGTCATGGGCGACGTACGTTGCGGGAAATCCGGCCGCTGGCGGCAGGGGTGAAGATAGTTGGGTCACCGACACGACCGCATCGCCATGGTAAGTACGGCGATATCCTGGCGACGCCAAGCCAGTGTCATCGAGTGTCGCTGGCGGTAGCGTACGCACCCCCTCCTGAAAGGTCGCCCGATACCATTCGCGCAGCCTGGTCGGAACCTCGTCCAGGCTTCTGACAGCAGAATTCAAGCGGACTCCGGCATCGAAGATCGACGCGTTCGCGATCATTCTCTCGACCAGCTTGCCCCGACCGAACGCCGGGTGGATGCCTTTATACGGATGGATCCCGATGAAGATCTGGAAGGTGACGATGCCCCAGGCAAACCAGTCCGTATATTCCGAGAATTCGGTCGCTGACCAGTCCCGAATCGACGGCATCAGGGCGCTCGCCTGGTAAGGGCCGACCTGCCACGAATCGATATCGATCACCCAGGGAGTGGTGCCATCGACCAACCAGTTAAACTCGTTGGCATCCACCAGCAATGCCTGGCGCGAATGAGCAAAACTGACGATCTCGCGCATGGCGAGGACGGTTTTCGTGGTTTCCGCGGCACCGAAGTGGTTGGCTTTGCGCCACGCTTCGGCGAACAGGTTCGGAAGCGAGGTGCCATGGCGACGTTCCATCCAGTAGCCGACGAAGCCTCCCTGCTCGTCGCGTAGCGCGCCACGTGGGTGGACCACGCCAGGATGGGCGAATGCTTGCAACAGACGGATCTTTTCCGAAAGATCACGCGGTTGATGATAGAGCTTGTACGCCTCGCCGCCTTTTGCATACACCGAACCCTCTCCACCGGAAGCCACGAGATGGCAGGCGTCGAGGATGACCGTTCCCCTGTTTTCAGCGATCAGTTTCATGGTAAGCCGCCACGGCAATGTCGTCAGCCGGCGGCATGCCTTTCAGGGCACGCAGCGCACGGCGTTTGAGAAAACTGCCGGCGAGAGTCTTGTACGCCGTCAGTTGCGACACGGCATCGACCACCCCGGTATGATCGAGTTGTAGCATCCCGTCGGTGGCGATCAGGAATTTCCGAGGTTTCGCGGCTTTCCAGTGCAGGCCACCGGACAAGGCTTGCGTTTCCCCGTCGTGACTCTCGATCATTCCCGTCAGACCGGGGTGGCCCTCCAGGAGGTAGACCGGGTACAGCGGGATGTTCCCGTCCCACTGCACCACTTTCAGAACCTTGCTGCCATCCGGGTACTCGGCGTAGAGCACGCCAT
This sequence comes from Candidatus Accumulibacter cognatus, assembly GCF_000584975.1. Lineage (NCBI taxonomy): Bacteria > Pseudomonadati > Pseudomonadota > Betaproteobacteria > Candidatus Accumulibacter > Candidatus Accumulibacter cognatus. The sequence goes on from NZ_JDST02000119.1 coordinate 14,501, forward strand.
CCCCCCAGAGCCAGGCATCGACCTCGCCGTTTCGCTCGACGAAGCCGCCGACGGTCGTCAGGAGGTCGGCATGGCTGGCATACCCTTGTGACAAGGTGGCGCGCAGGCTGGCAAGCAGCTGGCTCTCGACCTCCTCGACCGCGACTTGCTGCATGGCGCGCAGCATCGCCATGGCCACCAGACGCGCCCCGATGTCGGGGCGACCGGCCGAGTTGCTGCAGCCGTCGGCGACCACTCCGTAACATCCACTGGTGCTGCTCTCGTGCGTGGCATAGTCCTGGCAGGGCTCGGCAGCCAGAGCATGCGCAGACCCGATGGCAAAGTAGCTGTCGACTCCCATCGCCCGCGCCTCAGAACACCAGAGCCAAGCTCGGACCACCGGTCCCCAGGCTCTGCGATTGTGAGGAGATCGAGTGGCTGACGAATCTCGCCAGCTTGGCCAGCGTACCGGGAGTGGCATCGGCGACGTCCACATACTGGTCGACCCCGGCCTGGGCTGTAAAGCTTTGCAGTTGCAAGCGATACTGGGCCGCGTTGATGCCGATCAGGACGACCCGGATCGATTCGAGCCACTCTGCGCTCACCCCTGCAAGCACTTCTCTGGCGATGTCTTTCGGGCCATACGAGGTCGATGCGTTATCGTCCCCGTCGGTAATGACGAAGACGATGGCATTGACACCGAAGTCGGCGTCCGCAAGTTTTTTCGCGTAGGCATTAGTCGCCGAGACAGCGGCCATGGTCGCGTCGTAGAGGGCAGTCATGCCGCTGGTGGTGGGGACAACATAGGCGGCAGGATCAATCGAGGAGAGTTCGGCAAAACCGTGGATCTCCGTGACACGGGTATTGAACTCGAGCTGCCGCAGCAGCAGGTAGGCAGCGCGCGGGCTTTTCTGGCATGCCTCGACGACGGCGCGTTTCATTGCCAGCAGTTCCTTCGCGAAATGACCGACGCTGCCGGTTCTGTCGGTGACCACGCTGACCAGGGTGTACTCGGTCGCCCCGAGCTTGTCCGGGCGTGTCGCGGAAAACGTGAATCCGGCGGCTTTTCCCGATTGCATGTCGATGAGTTTCATCCTCAGCTCCTTGTCTGGATTGTGGTATGCAGTAATCAGTAATCGGTCGATTTCATGACCCGCATGCCGCGAGCCGTCATCTCAGTGATGAAATCGGCGCCGAGAGACTCGAAGCCCGTCACCGGACTCGAGCAGTCTTCGAGCAGCACCAGCTTCCTGACGTTGTCGTCGCCAAAATTTGCGGCAATGTCGCGCACCGTGCTGGCCACGCAGTGCGACAGCGCTTCCCCGGCGATCAGAATCTGATCGGCGCGAGCGAGCGTGTCGATGAACCGGGTATTGACCAGGGTGGACGGGTCCGCAGCGTCAGGCACTTCTGCCTGAACGGCACTGTAATGTTCCGTAAAGGGATTCGATCCCTTGGTGACATAGTCTACGATTTCCATCCGGTTACGCGCCCAGCGGTTGAGTGCGCCCATCAGATCGACCTGGATGTTGTGTCCCCAGCTACCGATCAGACAGTGTTCGGGCCAGATCACCAGCGCATAACGCCCGGCCTGGCTCAATTGCCTGACGTAAGCTGCGCTGCGTGCCTGTGCGTCAGGATGACGCGCGCGCCATTTCCCGGCAACCATGTCGGCCTGGCTGATGACGGTAAACGGCAAAGGCGCATTCCCCAGCGAATCCACCCACCAGGAAGCGTGAGCGATATCCACCGGGTTGTGCGAATCCAATGTGACGTGGATGTCGTACAGACGAGCGGCGTGGGCATCGACAAATGCCGCCAGGCGTTGCATGTCAGCATTGGCGCCGGCAACCGGCAGCGCAGCACCCGCGATGTCGCAGAAGTCATTCTGCGGGTCAATGATGAGCAAGTGAGTCTTCTTCATAACGTTCTCCCGATGTTCGTGGCGTTTTGCCACTAAGCATAGTGTAGCAAGCATATTTGCTAAATGCAACTAACTCGGGTAAAATTTTTTCATCCTGAATCGCCGGAAAAACCATGGCCATGTACCCACCGATCATCGTCACCGTCGATGTGGTTCTGATGACCCTTTGTCTCGATGTGCTGTGTGTGGCGCTGATCCGGCGCCCGAACGCCCCCTTTGCCGGCGAGCTGGCCTTGCCTGGGGGATACGTCCATGCGCAGGAGGATGGGAATGCGGAGGATGCGGCCTACCGCATTCTGCGCGAGAAGATGGGCATCAAGCCGCCCTACCTCGAACAGCTTGCGACGTTTGCCGGAAATCAGAGAGACCCGCGCGGCTGGTCCGCGAGCATTGCCTATTTCGCCCTGGTATCGCCGACGACCGAGGCCACCTGGCAGCCGGTAAACGAGTTGCAAAAGCTCGCTTTCGATCACCCGGCGATCATTCAGGCAGCGGTCGACAGGTTGCGGAGCAAGTCGGCCTATTCCGTTCTGCCTGCTTACCTGCTGCCGGAAACCTTCACGCTAGCAGAACTGCAGAAGATCTACGAACAGGTGCTGGGATCACCGCTGGACAAGAGTTCCTTCCGGAGAAAGATCAAGGAACTCGATCTGCTCGATCAGGTCGCCGGCAGCTTTCAGGTCGGCAACCAGCGGCCCGCGCAGATTTACCGCCTGAAGAAGATGATGACCTTCGACAGAACCTTGAGTCAGTCGGCCCCTCGGAAAACCGGGCGGAGTGGGCAGTGAGGCGCCCGCGCCGGAGAAATTCGCCGGAGAAATCAACGTTTCTTGCGTTCCTCCCACTCCCACAGCAGACGTTCGGCTTCAGGACGCTGGCGCTCTTTCGTTTCCCCACTCGAATTCAATGGCGCAGCACCGGCCCGAGCTGCCTGCCGGTGTTCCCGGAACGCCTTTTTTAATTCAACCTGGCGAACCGCCTCCAAGGCCACGGCGCGCTCGGTGGCGATGGGCGCGTTGCGTTTTTGCAGGCCGCCCAAGGTGAGATAGTGGTCGATGGCATCCGGGAGCCGCTCCCATCCAGTAGACTCCCGGCGGCTATCCGGCCGGGAAAATTCGTTGATCAGCGGCAGATTGAGCACCGTATAGATCGGCGTCCACTGTTCTTCATCCCCCTGCCTCTGCCGTACCGAGAGTCAGGGATTGAACTGATACCAGCCCTGCGCGACGCGCATGAACAAGGCCCGGTTGTAGGCGTAATCGCGATGGATTTCGTTGCGGGCAAGCACGCCGGAAAGATGCTGGCGTTTGTTGCGTTCGGGACGGACGATATTGGCCGGCAGGTGCTGCCAGGCGCCGAGAATCGCCTGCGTATCGAAGGCGCCGTTGGCGCGACGCTGCCAGTGGGTGAAGCGTGACTTGAACAGCACCCACAGCGTCTGAAATATGAAGTATTCGGACAGATGCCGGTCGATGCGCACCAGTCGATCGCCGGTATTGACGTCGATACTCGCCGGCGCCAGCAGTTCATAGAGGGCGGCCAGCGGACCTCCAGCAAACCTGGCATCGCGGAAAGCCTCGCGCAAGGCCCAGTGCAGCGCATTGTAGCCATAGTGATCGACCGCCTCGCGGTTGGCGCCGCGTTCGAGCAGGGCTTCCACCAAGGGCACATTGCCGGTAACGGCTGCGGCCATCAATGGCGCCTGGTTCATTGGCAAGCGATGGTCGATGCCGTACTGCTCGCATTGCCTGAGAATATCCTTGAAATGGTGGGCAAAGTAAGGGATGTAGGTCTTGCGGCCGAAAGTCGCGCGTTGCTGCGAAAAATATTTCGCCGGCTCGAATCTGGTCTCGCACGCCAGCCATTCGGCCAGTTGCGGCTCATCATGACAAGTCGCGTATTCGTAGAGTTGCTGCTTCCATTTCGCGCCAGGTGCCTGTTCGCGAAACACCTTGACCAACAGTTCGATGACCTTGGTCTCCTCGAACACCGGCCAGGGTACCGGCACCTGCTTCAGAATTGTGCGACGGATCGCTTCGGCCTGTTCCTGCTTGCCTTGCAGCTCCAGCTTGCGCGCTCCTTCTGCCAGTCTCCTAGGGTCGATTGTCTGGCCTCGACCCTGACCTGGCCGAGGCTCAGGTCGAGCAGTGCGAAGAGTGGATGCGCGGTGTCCGACTCGATGATGTAGATGTTCCGGATGGCGCGCGTCAGCGCTACATAGAGGGCATTGACAAAAAATTTGTAGACTTCCAGCGACTTGTCGCTCTTATCCTTGGCCCGCCGGTAGTCCAAGGTTTCGACGGCCAGGTCGGCGCGGGCAACGCCCTCGACGATGTCGCTGAACTCGGCGCGATGGTCGGAAATGAAACGGTAGAGGATGATGTTCTCGTATTCGAAGCCCTTGGCTTCATGAATCGAGAACAGCAGCGGCGTGGCGAAGTACCTTCTCGCTTCCACCTTGTCCTCGTCGCGCATCACCAGCACGGCGAACTGGGTGGACTGGCGAATCTTCTGGTCGAGTTCGCGCTTGCCGAGCTCCTTGTCGGGCATCAGCGCAATCTGTCCAGTGTCGCTGCCCACCGCCTGAACCAGGAAGTTGCTCTCGCGGTCGATCGAGACAAAGCGCCTTTGCCTGATTTTCAGCAACTGGTTGGCGACCCGCGTGGCCTCCAGGCCGTTGCGGAAATTGGCCGTGAGCACGTGCAGTTCCTGCCGCTCGGCCAGCTTGGGGTCTTTCCAGAAAAGGCTCTTGACCTGACTCCAGGAAAAGAAGTTGGGATGGACGATCTGGTTGAAATCGCCGCAGAGCAGAAAATGGCCAGGTTCCCGCAAGGTCTTGAGAACCAGCGCCAGTTGCACGGTGGTGATGTCCTGCACCTCGTCGATGACCACGAAGTCGTAGCGTGGCGCGGCCAGCCGTTGCCAGTCCTGAGCAACGAGATTCAGGTCGTAGAGTTTCGCCTCGGCGAGCCAGTCGCGATATTTCTCGAACAGATCGTAAAGTTTGTCGCGCAGCTCGATGGGGAAGATCGACTGGCGTATACCGAGCGCCAGGTATTCATCGCGTGTGAGAACGCCGTCGGGAGCGGCCGCCAGAACGCCACGAATTTCTTCGAAGACCTGATGGCCGTCGAACTCCTTGAATGCCTGCCGCAGCCGCGCGAACCAGCCGGCAAAGTCGCGCCAGCCGGCTTCCCGGCCCGGCGGCACCCGGATCGACTCGACAAACTCGCGGTACGAGAGGAATACCGCTTCCTGAGCGGCGTGCTCGAAGCCGTTCGCGTAATAGAGAGCCCGGGCGCTCTGCGCAAGGTAGGCGGAGTGGGTGACATAGAGCATCTCGCCTTCTCCGTGCTTGAGCTTTTCCAGGGTCAGCGCGGTCTTGCCGCTACCGGCGCAGCCGACGACGATCAGCGGTGCCGGCCGGCGATAGATGGCCTCCTGGGTGTCATCGAAGGAGATTGGCTTGTCCAGCAGGTGAATCGTCGTACGCTCCGGGTGCAGGTAGCGTACCGGCTGCGCTTCCCTGATCGCTTCATCGACGCCAATCTCCGGAATCTTTTCGTCGTCGATTGCCGCCCCGCGCAGAAAGCGCGACTTGTCGTAATCGTGGTTACTGATCACTTCCAGCATCAGCGCGCAGCTTTCATCGCCGTAACGAATCAGGGTAAACAACACAACAGCCGGGCTGCATCATCGAGTTTGGCCCGGTAAAACCTGCCATGACTGAGATTGGCCAGCTTCTTGACCTGTGCGGCGCAAAAGTCATTGCGTGCGATGGCCTCCGCCACCTTGTGATATCTGGCCTTGACGCGGGACGTGTCGAGTCCGTTGTATTCGAGAACTGAAGTTTAGACACACG
>NZ_JDST02000120.1:0-2324 GCF_000584975.1 Candidatus Accumulibacter cognatus
AGTCCGACAGGCTGCTAGGCCAGAAATCGATCGGGAGATGGGGTCAGAAGTTCCAGGCAGATGCCGACCTGACCGCCAAGCAAGCGTTACCGACGGCTCGCGTAGTGGCACCGTCCGCCGCCGCAACACGGCCTGCGGCGATCCTTCACGCAGTGAGGTGACACAAATCAAGCCGGCGGCGTGCAACGCACCCGCGGAGTGCCTGTGCCCATCAACGCAGCCGCGAGTTCGTCGTAGCAGTGGGCGTTCACGTAGGCACCGCCCGAACCCGACGCCGTCCGGTCGCGGATTTCGCCGCGCTCAGGGGGGTTGTTGCGGCCCCAAAGGATGTGCACCGACTCGTGCAGGACGACGGCCGAGCGACTGTCGTCGTCGGCGATTTCATCCCAGAAACCGGGGCAAAGAACCATACTGCCGCTGCCACGACGCGACCAGGCGAACGCCTCGCAGTTGGGCACGCGGGCGCGGGCTATCGAAGCCGGGTCACCGGCGCAGATGTACTGGATCGGCTGCGCCAGCAGTCCCGCGACCAGCGAATAACGGCGAGCAAGAATTTGCAGCTCTTCGCCGAGCGCGGTGTCGTGGTCGGGCCGCACGCGGCCGGTGAGCCGGTTCAGGAAACCACCGCGCACTTCGGGCGGCAGCCCAAAGCGCGCTTCGAAGGCGGCCAGTGTCTCTGCCGCCGGCGGCTGCGCGCCGAGCAGCGTGGCGGCGTTGGCGGCGATCTCGGCGGCTCGGGAATCGACCGTGGCCAGCGCCAGGCGTGCGTCGTCCGGAGCGCTGTTGACCCCATCCGGGCAATTCGACCAACTGGCGACGCTGCGCATCAGGCGCGGCAAACCCGCCGCGCGGCCCTGAACCACGTGCGCCAGCTCGTGCGCGAGCAAGGCGCGCCCCGAGTCAGTGGCCGGGCGATACTGACCGTCGGCGAACACCAGGTGCTCTCCCGCAGTGTACGCCAGCGCGTTGACGGCGCGTGCCGAGCGCGCGGCGACCGCATCCGTGTGCACCCGCACTGCGGTCAGGTCGTGGCCAAAGCGCGGCTCCATCCAGGCTCGCTGCTCACCGTCCAGCGGAGTGCCGGGCGAGCGTAGAACCTCCCCGACAGCCTCAGCAGCAGCCGGCCCAGGCAGCGCCGGTGTCGCTGTAGTCGTCGCACTCGTTACGTCCGGAACGGCGCGGCGCAGGACGCGCTCCGCCATTCGGTCGGCTTCGCGCTCCAGTGCATCCCCAGGCTGGCTCAGCGGCAGGCCTGGCTGTAAGCGATCGGCACAGCGGGGGCAGCTGCCGCCGCAGGCACAGGCCGTCCTGCGCAGCAATGGCGCGGCGAAGTCCGCGTGCCGCCCGTGTAATGGCACGAGGGATTTCCCCAGCATAGGAGGGGCGCGTCCGGCTGAACGTAAGTCTGGTTGCCGCAGCATGACTTATCTCCGTAGTCGGCTATTAAGGATAGGAAATCCAACGGCGCCTTAGAGAGTATATGAGCCTCCGTCAAGGGGCGTCAATCTCTAATTGAGTCCCATGAGCCCCTGAAAAGTCACCCGAATCCTGCCCCGCTCAGTGCCTGTGGTCATCCGTCCGGCCGGACGGATGACCACAGGCACGAGTCCTCCCACGACGGGTGATGCCAACTCGTCTTGCTTCAGTCTGGACCTTGGCGCATGGCTTATTCCATCCAGCACTTTCCAGGCGTCGCGCTGATCGAATTCGTGCTCAGGCGCCGATTGAGCCTGGGAATCGTCCTCACCCACGGTGGCGCCTTCATCTCCCAGAGCGAGGGCGCACGGGCGGGCATCGGGGTGGTGGTGATGTCATCTTTTGGAGACGGGGACGATTGTTCACTTTCGAAGCGAATGTCCGCTGAGGGCGCAGGACGGGTCATCCGACGCTCCCAAGGCTCGATGACCGCTGTGGGTCGGTGGCAGCCAGTGGCCTGCGAAATCTGAACGACCGCTTCCAGTTTGATCCGGCCGTTGCGATCGGCCGTTCGGCGATTACGAACAGCGTCTTCTCAAGCGTGATGCACAGGGGTATCTTACTAATCGGGTGACTGCTTCACCTCCTGCCGGCGCAGCGTCTTGATCCACACCTTCTGGCAGAGATCCTGCTGTTGGCCTTCGAGATGTACTTTCAGCTCGTGAACCGCAAAAAGCGCTGCCTCACCCTCGACCTCAAGCAGGCTGCCGGTGTCTCGGCATTCATGCGCCTCGTAGCGACCGCCGATGTCATTCTCGAAGGCTTTCGCCCTGGGGTGGGAGACAAGCTCGGGATCGGCTGCCAGGCGGTGTGCGCGATCAACCCGCGCATCGTGTACTGCGCGATCA
>NZ_JDST02000121.1:0-9169 GCF_000584975.1 Candidatus Accumulibacter cognatus
CAGCCGACCTGAGTAGTTACCGGGCCCTACTATGCGGCCGCCGACGTACTGCTGAACGTCAGCCGCTTCGAAGGATTCTCCATGGCGGTACGTGAAGCGCTCGTCGTCGGCCTGCCGGTACTGGCGACGGCCGTCGGAGGCCAAGGCGAACGGGCACATGACGGGCTGCGCCTGCTGCCGCCCGACGCGCCTGACGCCCTCATCGCCGAGCACCTGGCCGCACTGCCGGTGCGTGATACGCTGACCGGCGAGTCGTTGCCACGCGCACCGCGTCTGTGGTCGCTGACCACAGCCTGGCAAAGGCCTGGCAAACGCCGTGTCGAGACGCTGTTCGTCACCGCCAACCTGAACGCTGGTGGCGCCCAGCGCTCGCTTGTCAACCTGGTCACGCAGATCGCCGCGCAACATCCGCTGGCCGTGGCGGTATGCGGCGAAACAACCCAGAGAGCGTTTGCCGACACCCTGGCACAGCATGGCGTCGAGACCTTCCGGCCGACAGCGCAGGCCGATCCGTATGCGCTCGCCGAATCGCTGCTCGGCTGGGCCGGGGCGCACGCTCTCCGGACCCTCTGCTTCTGGAATGTGGACCCGAAGGTCAAACTCCTGCTGGCGCGCGTCGCACCGGCCGAGCTGCGTCTGATCGATGTCAGTCCGGGGCATTACGCATTTGCGGAACTGGATGGCGTAGCCAACTTCGCTGCCGCCATCGACCTCGATGTGGCGGCTTACTATGCGCGGCTGGATGTGCTGGTCCTGAAGTACCACGCGACCGACACGCCACCCTGTCGGCGCACAATCGTCATTGCCAATGGCGTGGCGACGGCCTCACGGGCGGCACCCGCACCGGCGGTGCCACGCTTTCTGGTGAGTGGGCGAATCGCGCCGAGCAAGCGCCTCAAAACCGTACTGACGGCTTTTGCGCAAGTACAACGCGATCAGCCCACCGCCGAACTGCATCTCGTCGGTCAGGCCGAAGCGCGACATGCCGCCTGTCTGGCCGAACTGCGCGTGCAGGCGTCCGGACTTGCGGTGTACTTCCGTGGCGCGGACCCCACCATGAGCTACCGCTGCGAACCGTTCACCGCAGCCGTCGTACTCGGGACGCACCAGGGATCGCCCAACGCCGTTCTCGAGGCCATGGCGGCCGGCCTGCCGGTCATCGCCAACGCCAGCGGCGGTACCGGCGGGATCGTGCGTGCTGGCAAGACTGGCTGGCTGCTCCCAGAGCACTGCACGGCGGCGGAACTTGCCGCGGCCATGCTTGAGTCTTTCGCGCAGCCCGCACGGTCAACTTTTCTGGGTACTGCCGGCCGCGCCTACGTGCGCGCTCACCATGACCTGGAAGTGATGGCGGCGCGTTACCTCGACTTGCTCAAATCCCCGAATCCCTCTCGTTCCCGGTGAGATCAGCCGCCTTCGCGACCCCGCCGGCGATCACGGTCATAGATCTCGCGCCCGGCATCGCGAATGTCACGACGCAGATCGCGACGCTCGTCCGGGCTCAGGCGACGAGTCTGTGCGTCATCACCGTGGCGACCATCACGCGCATCCGGTCGGTCTCCGGGGCGTCTCTCTCCAACCGGAGGATGCCGATCGAAAGCACGATCCGCATCCTTGCCGGCATGCGCCGGCAAGGATGCGGCGAGTAGGCCCAGAAGTACCCCGGCAATCCGGGTCGCGATGTTCATTTCTCGCTCCGCAATGGCCACTGATCGAACCCTCGGCCACGGCAGTACGCCCGCTTGCCGCTCAGGTGCCCATCAGTTGCCCTATTCCCCGTAGCGATGGCCGCGCCAGTCGCTGTCGTGCTTCGAATGATAGATGCGCTGCGACGCGTATTCCAGATCATTCTGCAGATCGGCATACTCCCGGCGACTTAGGTAGCCATCGGCCAGATACGCTCGCTCCTTGGCCGCAATCACCCTTTGCTCGGCCATCAGCTCGCGCATCTCGCCGCGGGTCAGTTGACCATCCTGCCAGCCCTGCCAGATGCGGGTGCGTTGGCGCTCCTGACGAGCGTCGATGTCGCCACCGCGAAATTGGCCACTCGCAGCCGTGGCGGGATGACGCTCTGGCGGGTAATGACGTTCGCCGGCGTACTGGCGAACCTCTCCGATGTGAGCAGTCAGACGGGGCGGATTCTGCCATTCCCCCGCCATTGCAGTGCTTCCGCCGAGCACCGTGAGCACGGCCAGCAGCCCCAGACGTGATGAGCATGGTACGTTCATGTTGTGTTCTCCTTTCCAGATGCACCTTGCGGTGCCATTGATCACTGCAAACGGCAGCGTGACGGTGAGCAGTTTCACTGGTGAATGTAAGCAGACAATGAGCAGCCGGTGCCATTTTGTAATGAATTGTTTCGAGAGCATCTGCGCTTGCTTCGCGGCGCTCGATCCGCGTTAGCATTACACACATGAACGAAAGCAAAGATCGAATCTTGATCGTCGACGATGATCGGCGCCTGCGCGACCTGTTGAGCCGGTATCTTGTCGAGCAAGGCTTTGCCGTCAAGGCGGTGGAAGACGGCGAAACGATGAACCGCGCACTTGCTGCCGAGCCGTGTGCTCTGATAGTACTCGACCTGATGCTCCCCGGTGAGAATGGCCTGACGATCTGCCGGCGGCTGCGCGGGCAGGGAAACATCCTGCCAATCATCATGCTGACCGCGAAGGGTGACGAGATCGATCGCATCGTGGGACTCGAAATGGGGGCCGACGACTATCTGGCGAAGCCGTTCAACCCGCGTGAACTGGTCGCCCGGATTCACGCCGTGTTGCGTCGGCGACCGCCGGCGAGTCTACCGGGCAGCCCCGGCCAGGCGGGGGAAATGCTCGGATTTGGCCGCATCCGGTTGAATCTGGCAACTCGCCGCATGCAGCGCGACGACCAGGAGATCCCGCTCACGACCGGCGAGTTTGCCTTGCTGAAAGCGCTCGTCAGCCACCCGCGACAGCCATTGTCACGCGACAAACTGATGGAACTCGCCCGCGGCCGGGAATACGAAGTCTTTGATCGGGCAATCGACGTCCAGGTATCCCGCCTGCGCAAGCTGATCGAGGACAATCCGGCACAACCACGCTATCTGCAGACGGTGCGAGGTTTCGGTTACGTCTTCGTCCCGGACGACCCGGCCAGCCCCCCTCCTTGAGCATGCGCAACGCTCGATGAGGCTGATTCCGCGCACCCTGCTATGGCGCGTCTTTTTGCTCGTCGCACTGCTGCAAGTGCTCGCAGTGCTCGCCTGGTCGGCGATCTACCGCCACTTCGCGCTCGAACCACGTGCCCGGCAAACCGCGCAGATGGTGGCCAGCGTGATCAATCTGACCCGCACCGCCTTGCTCACCGCGGCGCCTTCCTTGCGGCGCGAATTGCTGCTGGAGCTTTCAGAACGCGAAGGCATTCGTGTTTACCCGGCGGAAGACGACGACCGCATCGCACCGCTGCCGGACGAGGCCTTGTTGCAGCACATCGCCGTCGAAGTACGCCGGCAACTCGGCACCTCGACCCGCCTGAGCCTCGAACGCAATGAAATGCCCGGTCTGTGGATCAGTTTCGCGATCGACGACGACGACTACTGGATGATGATGCCGCGCGAGCGCCTCGACCAGACCTTCCCCGTGCAATGGCTCGGTTGGGGCGTCGCCGCGCTCGGTTTGTCCTTGCTTGGGGCCTACCTGATCGTCCTGGGTGTCACGCGACCGCTGAAACGGTTCGCCCGCGCCGCAGCAACGATCAGTAGCGGCCGCTGGCCGCGACCGCTACCGGAACGGGGTGCCGACGAGATCGTACTGGTCAGCCAGGGTTTCAACCAGATGTTGAGTGACCTGCAACAGCTCGATCACGACCGCAACCTGATCCTGGCTGGCATCTCGCATGATCTGCGCACGCCGCTGACGCGCCTGCGGCTGGGCATCGAGATCAGCGACCTCGAAGCGAGCGACTGCGCAGCAATGAACGAAGACATCGAGGAAATGGACCGGGTCATCGGCCAGTTTCTCGCCTTTGCCCGGCACGACGCAGGCGAGCCCTTGCAGACCATCGATTGCAACGTCCTGCTTCAGGAAATGACCGACCGTTATCGCCGCCGTGGCGCACTGGTCGAGACCCGGCTTGTCGCACCCCTGCCTGAGATCGCTGCGCGCCCCCTGGCACTGCAACGCCTGTTGACCAATCTGATCGACAATGCCTTGCAGCACGCCGGCAGCGAACAGCCGCTCGAACTCGCTGGCGGAATCACCGACAGCCGCCTCTATCTCGAAGTGCGCGATCGCGGTCCCGGCATTCCGACGGAACAGTGCGAACGGCTCAAACGCCCATTCACCCGTCTCGACGCGGCGCGCAGCCACAGCAGCGGTGCCGGCCTCGGCTTGGCCATTGTCGACCGCATCGCCCGCGCCCACGGCGGCAGCTTCGACCTGCTGCCAAACCCGGGCGGCGGCCTGATCGCGCGCGTCGAATGGCCCCTTGTTTCCCCGACCAGCAGCGCTGGCTGAAGCTGGGTCGAGCACCGCGGTATGGTCACGCCGGTGGCCTTGAATTTACTGTCCCTGGAGGCAGGTCTTTGGCAGGCCGATGATCGGAGTAATTTGGAATGAACGAACGCAGCGCGAATTCCTCGAAGCCCTCGGCCGGCAATGGGCGGCTGAACAGGTAGCCCTGATAGACATGGCAACCCTGGCCGGCGAGAAAATCCCTCTGGGCCTCGGTTTCGACGCCCTCTGCAATGACCGCCAGCCCCAGACTTTCTGCCAGGACGACGACCATCTTGGAGATCGCGGCATCGTTGGGGTCGGTGAGGATGTTTCTGATGAAACTCTGGTCGATTTTCAATTGATCGAGCGGCAAGCGCTTCAGGTAAGAAAGCGATGAGTAACCGGTACCAAAGTCGTCGAGCGAGAAGTCAACGCCTTTCGCCTTGATGATGGCCATCTTGGTAATGATTTCCTGCACGTCATTCACCAGCAGGCTTTCGGTCAGCTCCAGCTTGAGCCGTTGCGGTCGGGCTCCGCTACGGGCCAGCGCCGCCAGCACGTGATCGACAAAGGCATCGTCGTGAAACTGACGGGCGCTCACATTCACCGCCAGGGTGAGACCGGACAGTTCGGGTCGAGTGGCCCAGGCCGCCAGTCGATCGCATGCGCTCTCCAGTACCCATTGGCCAATGGGAAGGATCAGTCGGTTTTCCTCGAGGAGGGGGATGAACTCGGTTGGCGACACCAGGCCACGCTCCGGGTGCTGCCAGCGCAACAAGGCTTCGGCACCGATGACCCGGCCAGATGAATCCACCTGTGCCTGAAAGTGAAGAAGAAACTGCTCCTTCTGGACGGCTTCGTGCAGACTCGCTTCGAGAGCCGCACGCGCCGTCGCAACCGCCTGCATGGTCGGGTTGAAGAAGCACAGGGTATCGCGGCCCGCCCTCTTGGCGTGGTGCATGGCGGATTCCGCTCGCTGGATCAGTTCATCGACGACCTCCTGGCGATCGGAAAACAGGGCAATGCCGATGCTGACCGTGCTGTGGTGCGTGTAGCCGGCGAGGGGATAGACATGACTGAGCGTGGCAAGAAGCTTCTCGCCGACGCTTTCGGCCTGTCTTGCCGCCTCCTGGCCGTCCTCGCTCAGATCTTCGAGCATCACCACGAATTCGTCACTGCCAGGGCGCGACACAGTGTCGCTGGCACGCACACAACCCGCCAGCCGCTGGGCGACCTGTTGCAGCACCAAGTCGGCCTGGTCACGACCGACGATGTCGTTCAGGCTCTTGAAATTGTCGAGATCGATAAACAGTAACGCGCCGCCGCGACCGGTCCGCGTACTGGCAATCAGGGCATGCTGCAACCGGTCCAGGAGCAATCGGCGGTTCGGCAGATCGGTGAGGGGGTCGTAGAAGGCCAGATGGTCTATTCTGCGCTCCGCCGCCTTGCGCTGGGTCAGGTCGGAGAATACTGCCACGTAGTGGGATACGGTATTCTGCTCATCAAACACGGCGGTTATGCTCAGCCACACCGGAAAGATTTCGCCGTTCCTGCGGCGGTTCCACAATTCGCCTTGCCAACGAGTCTCGACTTGCAGCGCCGTCCAGAGTGTTGCATAGAATGCCTGGTCCTGGCGTCCCGAGCTGAGAATGCTCGGCGTCCGGCCCACGATTTCGTCGGCGCTGTAACCGGTCACCCGGGTAAACGCGCCATTGACGGCCAGAATCCGCTCATCGGCATCGGTGATCATGATGCCCTCCATCGCGTTGTCGAAGACTTCCGCCGCTAGCTTGAGCTGCTTCTCGGCGGCGCGCCGAATGTTGATCTCCTCGTGTAGATTCCGGTTAATTTCATTGAGGGCCTGCGTCCGTTCTTGAACCCGACGGTCGAGTTCCCGGTTGGCCAATTCGACGCCTTGCAGTGATTTCTCAAGCTCGGAGGACTGACGGTCGATGATCCCCTGGGCGCGCGTCACCAGCAGATAAAGCCAGCCGTAGAGCAGCGCCAGTAGACCAAAAACGATGCCGATGACGATCAGGCGGGTCTGCTCCAGATGGGCAACGAAAGTGGTGACGTCGCTGTAGATCTCGATCACTCCAACAACCCGCTCGTACTCATCGCGGACCGGCAGGTAGGAAGAAATGACGTCGATATTGGTAACCGTGCCCTCGAAGGTGTCCATCGTGTCACGATGGCTCAGAACGCTCTCGACCTTCCCCGCACGCGCCGCCAGGAAGCCTGGATTGCCACTCTTGTCCTCACCGGTCTGCCGGGTATCGGTGGAAAACACCGTCACGCCGTTCAAGGCGTAGACCTTCACCTTGACGACATCAGTACCTTTCATGTGCTGCGCAACCAGCTCCTGGAGGTGGGTATCCTGTGCGCGCGCGCGCAGGGAGTCGGCCGTTGCGCCGGCACTGTCATCAACGAGAAGGGAGAAATTTCGCCACAGCGAGTTGGCAAAGGCACGGGTCAAGACGACGTTGCGGCTTTCGGCAAGGTCCTTGAGGTCGCCCAAGGCGAGATGCTGGTAGCTCCAGCCCAGCACCACGGCAGTAAGAACCGTGCACAGCAGACTGCTCAGCGAATAATACCGCTTGAGCGCGAAACGCGACCGCCCCTGGCTTTCGATGCATGCGTGCTCCACCTCTTGCCTCCTGCCAAGCGTTGACCATCAACGATTATCCCATCCAGGAGCATGGCAGGGCGTGCGAAGAAGCATGCAAATGGTCAGATTTCCTGGGGCCCCCTGCTTCGCAGCCCAGATGCAAAAAGGCCTTGCCCCCGGGCAAGGCCTTTTTCTCGACACCAGATAACGGCGCCGTATCGCGAACCTACAGCTTCGGTTGTTCGACGACCACGGCCACCGTGATCGTCGCCATGACGTCGCCGTGCAGAACCACTTCCAGAGGGGTTTCGCCAATTACCTTGAGCGGGCCGGCTGGCATGCGAATAGCCGACTTTTCGATCTCGAAACCGAGCGCGCGCAGCCCGTCAGCAACGTCGAAGTTGGTCACCGAACCGAAGAGGCGACCGTCGACGCCGGCCTTGCGGGCGATCCGGACGACTGCTCCGCCCAGTCTTTCTGCATACGCTTGCGCTGCCGCCAGTTTGTCGCGGGCGGCATTCTCCAGTTCAACCCGCTTGACCTCGAATTCCTTCAGTGCAGCTGGCGTGGCGCGCTTGGCCTTGCCCGTCGGAATCAGGAAATTGCGAGCGTAGCCATCCTTCACCTTGAGCAGATCGCCGAGGTTGCCGAGGTTGGCGACTTTTTCCATCAGAATGATTTGCATCGTCGTCTCCTCGGTTTACTGATGGTTGTCGGTATACGGCAGCAGCGCTAGGAAGCGGGCACGCTTGATGGCTACTGACAGCATCCGCTGATAGCCGGCTTTGGTGCCGGTCAGCCGGGCCGGCATGATCTTGGCGTTCTCGGCGATGTACTCCTTGAACAAATCGACATCCTTGTAGTCGATCTCTTCCATTTTTTCAGCAGTGAAGCGGCAGAACTTGCGCCGCTTGAACAGTCCGCTGCCACGCTTCTTGACGTTCTTGTCATCCTTCTTTTTGAAGAACCTTGCCATCTTGATTTCCTTCAACAAAATCGATCTTGGTGATATGTAGTCTTGGCTGCCTGCTGCCGCGGCTCCTGGCGGCGAGAAAGCCCGTCAGCTGCAGGGCCGCGCCTGGACTGGCTGCCTGCAGCCACTGTGTCGTTGCGCCCAAGGCAATTGCCTGGATTTCGAGTTCGACACGGCGGCGGCCACCTGCTTCAAGCTGCTCCGATTGATGCCCGATCAGACATTCCATGACTGGCACACCGGCCGGCGTAAAGCGTAGCGCCTTGCGCTCGATCAGGATGCCGCTGAGTTCGACGCGATTCAGCAGTGACTCGGCACTCAGGCAGCCGGCGGAGTGGTTTCGGCCGGCGCCGGTTCACGGACTTCGAGCAGTGACTTAGATTTCTCATCCTTCATCATCGGGGACGGTGCGCTGACCGCACGCTTGGTCTTGATCGTCAGATGCCGAAGAATCGCGTCGTTGAACTTGAAGCCATGCTCGAGTTCGGTCAGCGTTGTGTCATCGCACTCGATGTTCATCAGAACATAATGCGCCTTGTGCAACTTCTGGATCGGATAGGCGAGCTGACGGCGTCCCCAGTCTTCAAGACGGTGAATCTGCCCGGTGCGGGCAGCGATCAGCGATTTGTACCGCTCGACCATCGCCGGGACCTGCTCACTTTGGTCCGGGTGGACGATTAGAACGATTTCATAATGGCGCACGAACACTCCTTTTGGATAAAGCCCCCCGCCATGCGAACAGTGGGGCAAGGTGGAAAAACCGTGCATTATAGCGAGCTTATGCTTGGCTGAGGAATCTGTTTGATCTGATTATCTGATTTCAGTATCAGTGCACGACGATCGGCCGCGCCGCGCCAGCGCAGTACTCGTCGAGCAGCGCGTCGATTGATTCTTCGTCACGCTCATTGTCGGGAATATCGTCTATGGCCTTGCGCAAATCCCGGGCCACCGAACCCTGAACGAAGAGGCTGCGACTGGCAGCCTTGTCCACCAGCTCGAAACCCTTCTGCACCGGGTAAGCAACGATCGCGTACTGCTGACTGTTATAGACAATGTTCATGTGTACTCCTTTCCAGGTGGACTGAGCGATACGATGCCTTAGGTGATTTCCTCATT
>NZ_JDST02000122.1:0-4879 GCF_000584975.1 Candidatus Accumulibacter cognatus
CAGCCGCCTTTCTCGAGCAACGTGAAGTGGACATCCTACTTGACGATTTACTTTGCGACATTATACTGTATACATAGTCAGTTATCGGCAAATTCCCAACCGAAACAAGGAGGTGCCCAATGGACACGTTCACTAAAAGTTCGGGCAATTGCGTCAATGCCGGCGGCGCTTCTCGACCTCCCAGGCGGCTGCTTGAACAGCTCAGCGACCGCATCCGTGTCAAGCACTATAGCATACGGACCGAGCAGGCTTATAGCGATTGGGTGCGACGTTTCATTCTCTTCCACGGCAAACGTCATCCGCGGGAAATGGGAGCAAACGAGGTGGAGGCGTTTCTGACTCACCTGGCCGTGGCGGGGCGTGTTTCTGCATCCACCCAGAACCAGGCGAAAAGCGCTCTATTGTTTCTTTACAAGGAAGTGTTGGAGACTGAGCTGCCGTGGCTCGATGAGGTCGAGTCGGCGAAGGCTACGAAACGTCTGCCGGTCGTTCTGACCCCGGCAGAAGTTCAGCGTCTGCTGGCGCCGATCGAAGGAACCGTGGGTCTGATCCTCCGACTGCTCTACGGTACCGGGATGCGCATCATGGAGTGCCTGCGGTTGCGGGTGAAGGACGTGGACTTCGCTCGCGGCGAGATCCTGGTGCGGGAGGGGAAGGGGTTCAAGGATCGGGTGACGATGCTGCCCGAAAAGCTGCTTGCTCCGCTCAGCGAGCATCTGGCACGGGTGAAGGCGCTACATGAAGCGGACCTCGCTGACGGTTGGGGCGAAGTGTATTTGCCATGGGCGCTCGAACGAAAATACCCGAACGCCGCGCGTGAATGGGCCTGGCAGTATGTGTTTGTCGCGGCCAAACGATCGGTCGATCCGCGCTCGGGGGCCGTTCGCCGACACCATGTGGGAGCGCAGACCATCCAGCGTGCGATGCGCGATGCGCTGCGCCATGCCGGAATCAGCAAGCCAGCGACCCCACACACGCTTCGCCACTCGTTTGCCACTTCCCTGCTCGAAAGCGGCTACGACATTCGCACCGTGCAGGAACTCCTGGGCCATGCGGAGGTGAGCACGACGATGATTTACACGCATGTGCTCAGGCGCGGCGGGCGCGGTGTTCGGAGCCCGTTCGACGCCCTGGTATAGACTGGCGTCCGTCGGCAGGCCGATAGAGAGCAGTTTGGCCGGTCATGTTCCGACATGCGCAGGTCCCTGTGTTGAGCCGCGTGGGAGCGAGCACGTTTTTTCTTCGGCTGCAGAGATTTGCTCATACCGCCCATGTGCATCCAATGATCAAGGGAACCCGTTTGTGACGGTACACCGTCGAGCCGTGTTTCCAGAGGCTCTGACTTCGCTTGCTACCTTTCCCCCCTCGCCGCGAGATAAATCCCGACCAGCAGCATCACAAACCCGACTCCCTGCCACAGCGCGAACGCTTCCCCGAAAAAGACCCACGCCAGTACCGCGCTTCCCACTGGCTCCCCGAGCGTCACCACCGCAATGAAGGTTGGCGAGACATGTTTGAGCGACCAGTTGTACGAAGTGTGGCCGAGCAACTGCGGGCCGAGCGCCATGCCCAGGGCCACCAGATAAGCGGCGTCGCTGTATCCGGACAGGGGCGTGCCGCTGCTCTGACAGGCAAGAACCAGCAGCATCGCGGCGCTGCCGTATGCGAGCCAGACATACGCCGGCAGCGGCAGGCTGGCGCGCAGGCGGCGGCCGATCAGGAGATACGCCGAGAAACACCAGCTTCCGACGATGGCGAGGAGGTTGCCGAGCAGTGGATGGCTGCCGGGGGCGCTTGCCCGGCTGTCGCTCCAGAAGATCAGTCCGCTGCCGGACAGGGAAATCACGATGCCGACGAGCATCAGGCGGCTCGGGCGGTCGCCAAAGAGCAGGAACGAAGCGATGCCGACCCATAACAGATTGGTCGTCACCAGGGCGGTACTGCTGGCCACCGAGGTGTATTCGAGCGAGCTGATCCAGGTGGCGAAATGCAGCGCCAGGAAGAAGCCGGCGCCGCAGGTCAGCAGGATCTGCCCGCGGTTCAGCGCGCGCAGTGTCCGGCTCGATTGCCAGAGGGCGAGCGGGGTGATGATCAGCGCCGCCAGGCCAAGGCGCAGCGTGGCGATGGTCAGGGAAGGCAGGCCGTAGCCCTGGGCGAAGCGCGCCAGAATGGCGCCGAAGGAAATCGCCAGCAGGCCGACGCCGAGGACCAGAAAAGGGAGCCAGCGCGGCGGTGCCTTGCCGCTGTCCATGAGGCTCAGGTCGCCGTCGCGGCGTGGCCGCCTTCGAGATAGGCCGCGTGCACTTCCGGATTGGCCAGCAGCTCCCGGCCGGTTCCCGACAGGATGATCCGGCCATGTTGCAGCACGTAGCCGCGGTGCGCGACGCGCAGCGCGTGGTGCGCGTTCTGTTCGACGAGCAGCAGGGTCATGCCGTGCTCGCGGTTGAGTTCGCGGACGATCTGGAAGATTTTCTTGATGTACAGGGGGGCGAGGCCAAGCGAGGGTTCGTCGAGCAGCAGGAGTTGCGGCCGGCTCATCAGGGCGCGCGCGATCGCCAGCATCTGCTGCTCGCCACCCGAGAGCGTGCCGGCGCGCTGCTGGCAGCGCTCCTCGAGAATCGGGAAGAGCGCGTACATGCGCTTGAGATCGACCGCGAAGTTCATTTCCTCGCCGAGCACCGCGCCCATCTGCAGGTTCTCCATCACCGTCATGCGCGAGAAGATGCGCCGGCCTTCGGGAACCAGTGCGATGCCGCGGCGGGCGATTTCATGCGTCGGCAGATGGGTGATGTCTTCGCCGTCGAAGACGATGCGTCCGCCCGATGCGCGCGGCTGGCCGAAAATCGCCATCATCAGCGTCGACTTGCCGGCGCCGTTGGCCCCGATCAGGGTGACCACTTCGCCGACCTGCACGTCGATGTCGACGCCGTGCAGCGCATGGATGTGTCCGTAGTGGGCATGCACGCCCGACAGTTGCAGCATCATCGCGGGGCCTCCGGATGCGGTTCTTCCTTAATGTGAAAGTCGCGTATGCGACTCACGAATCTCCCCTCCCCCCTCGCGGGGGAGGGGTCGGGGGGTGAGATGGGGAATTCGCAGAGCCTGCTCTGCGCCCATCGAACGATTCCGGCGTGCAAGCCGGNNGAGGGAAGCGGTCATGACTTTCATGATCGGGGGTGCCTGGTAAAGTCATGACCGTTGGCCTGCGACTCGTCGGCCTGCAGTTCGTCGGCATCTTCCTCGCCAAGATAGGCCTTGATCACGTTCGGGTCGCGCTGGATCTGCAGCGGCGGGCCTTCGGCGATCTTGCGGCCGTAGTTGAGGACGCAGATGTGGTCCGAGACATTCATCACCACGCTCATGTCGTGCTCGATCAGCAGGATGGCGATCCCTTCGTCGCGCGCCAGGTGTTTGAGGAGTTCGTTGAGTTCGGCCGATTCGCGCGGGTTGAGGCCGGCCGCCGGTTCGTCGAGGCAGAGCAGGAGCGGGTCGACACAGAGTGCGCGGGCGATCTCGATGCGCCGCTGCATGCCGTAGGGCAGGTCGCCGGCGGCGGTGTCGGCCTGGTCGATCAGATGGAGGTGTTTGAGCCAGCCGACCGCCTTGTCCATCGCGGCCGCTTCCGCGCGGCGATAGCCGGGCAGGCCGAAGAGGCCGGCCAGCGAGAAACGCGAGGCGTGCTGCAGGGCGTTGTGCTGCGCGACGATGAGGTTTTCGAGCACGGTCATCTTCGGGAACAGGCGGATGTTCTGGAAGGTGCGCACCACTTTGGCGGTGCGCGCGACCTGGTGGCTGGCGAGCTGTTCGAGGCGCATCACGCCGCGTTGCGGGTGGTTGAGGCGGACGCTGCCCTGGCTCGGCTTGTAGAAACCGGTCAGGCAGTTGAAGAAGGTGGTCTTGCCGGCGCCGTTCGGTCCGATGACGCCGGTGATCTGGCGGGCGGCGACGTCGAGCGACAGGTCGTCGATGGCCAGCAGGCCGCCGAAGCGCATGGTCAGGCGCTCGACGCTCAGGAGCGGGGCGGCGCTCATCGGCGGCCGCCGTCGGCGAGGTAGCGCAGCGTCGGTTCGCGGTGCGAGAGGATGCCGCCGGGTTTCCAGACCATGATCAGGATCATCGCCGCGCCGAAGAGCAGCATCCGGTATTCGGCGAAGTCGCGCCCGAGTTCGGGCAGCAGCACCAGCACCAGGGAGGCGAGGACGACACCGAACTGGCTGCCCATGCCGCCGAGAACGACGATCGCCAGGATGATCGCCGACTCGTTGAAGGTGAACGATTCGGGCGAGATGAATCCCTGCCGGGCCGCGAAAAAGACGCCGGCGAAACCGCCGAGCATGGCCCCGATGGCAAAGGCCGAGAGCTTGACGTTGCGCGCATTGATGCCCATTGCCTTGCAGGCGATCTCGTCTTCGCGCATGGCTTCCCAGGCGCGGCCGATCGGGAGCCGGCGCATTCTGGAGACGAAGCCGTTGGTGAGCAGCGCCAGCGCGAGAATCAGGTAATAGAGGAAGATGATGCGGTGGTTGGGAGCATATTCGAGACCGAAGAACGAGGCGAAGGTCGGATCGTCGCCAGGCGGTTTGAAAGGCAGGCCGAAGAACGAGGGGCGCGGGATCGAGGGGATGCCGTTCGGGCCGCCCGAAAGCTCGGTCCAGTTGACCAGGATGACGCGGATGATCTCGCCGAAGCCGAGCGTCACGATTGCCAGGTAATCGCCGCGCAGGCGCAGCGTCGGCCAGCCGAGGATGATCCCGAAGCTCGCCGCCATGGCGCCGGCGACCGGCAGCGCCTGCCAGAATCCCCAGCCGAATTGCGTGGACAAGAGACCATAGGTATAGGCGCCGACCGCGTAGAAAGCGACATATACCGTGCGCGGTCA
>NZ_JDST02000123.1:0-13909 GCF_000584975.1 Candidatus Accumulibacter cognatus
GTGCGCGACGGGAATCATTTGATGGCCGAGCAAAGCGGCGATCATCAAATTCCAGCCTTGGCGGAAGATCCCAACCAAACGCCAACCGTTGTTCTGCCGCCGAGCGGCTCCGGGAACGGTCGGCAAGGTGGCGACCGGCAAGGCCGCTTCGGCTTCGCCGCCGACGGACAGCAGCCACCCGGTGGCCAAGGCGATCGCGAGCCACCGCCGTTGTGCGCGCGGGATCGTCCATACGGGTGTATGGCCATGGCCAGCCACCCCGTTTCAGACGTTTGAATCCTGGCTCGATCCATGCCCGCAACCCAAACCAGCAGACCTCCGCGGCCTGTGGCGACAGATCGGTCAGCACCCGCCACGCTTCTTGATGACCGGCGTCCCAGCGGCCCAGCAACGTGCACTCCAGTCGAGCCTCCTTGCCGTGGAAGGCCGTGCCTTGGCTCGCCAAGGACCGGCCCACGGCGGCTACCCGTTGGGTCAAGGGTACCCCGCGTGATACCAACCCCGAGGTCGAAACGTGCCCTGTTGATTGATGCGCAGCAGCGGGTGCCAGCCCAGTGCCTGAATCGCCTGGAAAAGTCATTTGGCGTGCAAGTCTCGATCGGCGAGGACCATCACGGTCCAGCCGGGCGGCACAACTTGGCTGAAGTGTTTCCACAAGGCCAGCCATTCGGGCTGCCACGGAGGCTTCTCGGTGGCGGGCAGAATTTTCCAGGCGACCGGGACAGCACAGCCCCGATAGAGCACACTGATCACGAGCGCCACAAAGCGTTGGCCCAGAGTCGTCGCATCGAGGGCAATCGCCACTTGCTGGCCGGACCAGCCTTCAAGCACCCAGGCCCACCACGGTGCCCAGCACCCGGTCACATCGAGCTCGGCCCGGTGCGTCCCCGCTTTCGCGCTCGCTTCGCGATACCTGTCTCGCAGGCGTTCGCGCACCGTGTGGAACGATTGACCCCGCAGCGGTGCCAGCAAGCCGGCCACCGCACTCAATGCGCAAGACCGCGCGAGCATCATGCCCAGGCTCCACCACGCCAGGCCCGCCGCAAGCGGTTTGCTCAAACCCGGAAAATGCTTGGAAACAGTGGCCATCCAGGAAGAAAATTCGGGATAGCGAAACATGATTCACCTCCGGCAAAAAGCTTCGTTCTAACCTCTTTCCATCGATATGGGGACATCTTGTCTCACTACCAGCGGTCCACCCACAGCCGCAAAAACACCTACACTTGTAAGGGGGCTTCCACCTGGACGATCTTTTTTGTCGGAGAGCAGTTGTTCGGGATCGAGGTTCCAGTCGCTCCCCGCGCCAGGTCTGGATCACCGTCGATCGTGGCGACGGCGCCGTCCTTTTCAGGGATAGTCCATGCGGCGGCAGCTTCGATGAGCACTCAACCATTGGCGGGAGTTTGAATGGATCCTCTGACCCATGCACTGCTCGGTGCGACGGCTGCGCAGGCTGCCCTTGGCCCGCGTCTGGGGCGCCAGGCGTGGCTGGTCGGCGGCCTCGGCGGTGTGTTGCCTGACCTCGACATCCTGATCAGGAGCTCGGCCGACCCCTTGCTGGCGATCGAGTACCACCGCCACTTCACGCACGCGCTGGCCTTCATTCCGGTTGGCGGCATCATCGCCGCCTCGCCGTGGCTGCTGCGGCAGCGCCATCGCCCCGACTGGCGGGCACTCCTCGTGGCCGGCACCCTTGGCTATGCATCGCATGGGGTGCTCGACGCCTGCACCAACTACGGGACGCATCTGCTGTGGCCGTTCTCACCGTTGCGCGTGGCCTGGCACTGGATCACCACCATCGGCCCCTTGCTGACGTTGATCCTCCTCTTTGGACTGGTGTTTGCCGTGCGTCGGCGGTCCCGGAGTCCGGCGCTGCTGGCCCTGCTGCTCGGTCTTGGCTACGTCAGCCTGGCGGCCTGGCAGCGTGAGCGCGCGCTGGACATGCAGGCGCAGATCGCCGCAGCCCGCGGGCACCCGGTAACGCGCGCCGAGATGTTTCCGACGGTGGGTAATCCGGTACTCTGGCGATCGGTCTACCAGTCGGGCGAGACGCTGTACACCGATCGTCTGCGTCTCCTCGGAGCCGAAATGACCCTCTGGAAGGAGGGCAGCCACGTCGATCTGCTGCTGGAGAAGGATCTCTCGCCGCAGGCCAGAGCCGACCAGCGCGTGCGCCGTGACTTTGCCCGCTTCAGCTATTTCTCGGCCGGCTGGACAGCGCATGCCGCCAGTGATCCGACGGTGATCGGTGATGCCCGCTATTCGCTGCGCACAGATGCCTTCGAGCCGATCTGGGGAGTCCGCTTCCATCCCGGCACAGCAGTGCCCACTGAGTGGGTCGACTTCACGACCCGGAATCGCGTACCGATCAGCGAACTGTGGCGCGAGATCAGCGGTACGGCTTCAGGTTACCGCAGCATGCCGTCGCCTGGCAACTCCAGGTAGTTCGACGCCCGGCCATTCGATTCCTGCGCGCATGCGGCAGCTTCTGGTTCTGCGCCAGAGCATGCGTCGAAGCTGGCCTTGCGTAGCCTGTTCGGGCTCCCTCGTCGACCATCAGGCAGACTTTCCCATTCGAATAGCCACGACGTCTTGAACTCATTGCGCGAACCAGCCAGGGAGCTGGGCTCGCAATCGCTGGAACGCCTGGTCGGTGCAGTGTTGAAGACTGAAGCGTCTCGTGATGCCCTCTCTCTTAGATGGCCGAAGACCGAGGCCCCTTTCGCACGCGGCAAACGGCTTCCATAGCCTCCTTCGGCTGCAGCGGCTTACCGTTGGGCATCGAACTTGAACCCGCGGTGGCACAGCCCAGGGCACCCTGCAGAGCAAACTGCATGTTCTTGTCGGCAACCAGCACCAGCAGGTCCTTCTGCCTGTGCGCAAGGCCAGATCAGTTTGTCGAAACTTGCGCTGCCTGACAGGATGAATTCTATGGAAACCCATGCCGGTTCCGCCCTACGCCCGCTCTTCTCAGGCTGCGTGCGCCATCGTCAGGCGGGCCTGGTCCTCGAGATCCTTCTTGCGCTGCGCTACCCGCCGCAGGTAGCTGGCCTGGTTCTTCGTACACACCAGCGCATAGGGGCGGCCGCGGCGGTCGGTTTCCAGATTCAGGTCGCAGTCATGGTTGCGAATCGAACTCTCGACATGGCTGCGGTGAACTTCAGCGGCCTTGAATGTCCAGACCTTGCGCACCGGGTCGGCGAGGAAAGCGGAGAGTTCGGCACAAGGGTTGCACTGGCAGGCGATCCGGCTCGGACGGGAGAAATCCGTCGGCGCTGCCAGCGGCTCGGCGATACGCTGGTCAAGGTGGTTAAGGCAGGCAGCAGCGAGACGCCGGGTCGGCGGCCAGTCGGGCGCATCGCCACCCTGTTCAACCAGCCGCAGGGCGGCGGGAACGAGGATAGCATCGATCGCGAAGGTGTCGGGCCACGCCAGCAGGTGGTCGACGGCGCGCTCGGCCAGCGCAAGTGCGCCGAGATGCCGCAGTGCGGTCAGCAGATCGACGACCAGCGCCGGGGTCACCGCGAAAGGTCGTGACCAGGTTTCCGGTTTACGTGGCAGCGCCGGGTCGCCCGGCAAGGCCGCGAGCAGCGCCGTCGCCGCGGGTTCCAGCAGCCTGTCGCAGCGACCGGCCGTCGGACCTGCCGAAAATTGCGCAGCGATCCGCTCGAGCAGTTCCGCGCAAGCGCTCGGCTGATTGGGCGCGTTCCTGGCGATGATGCGCTCGATCAGCTCGGCCGCCTGCGCGCGCGGCAGTAAGTCCGCGGCATTGGCCAGGGCCTCGTTGTCGAGGCTGTCGTAATAGCCTTGGGCGGTCAAGCTGGCCAACAACAAGGCGATGTTTTCGGTGTCCTGCAAGCGGTTCAAGGTGGCCAGCAGGGTGGCCGACCTGCCGGTGCTGCTGGTCGATGGCCAGCTCGGGATAGGCCAGTTGACAGCGTTTTCGATCACCAGGCGGGCGAGGTGGTGGGCCTGTTGCCACTCGATCGCCGCCGGATCGTCGCCGCTCTCGGCCCAGCGCCGGGCCAGTCCTGCCAGGTAGGGCAGGAACACTGCGCAACCCGCGGCGGCGATGACCCCGAGTTTCCCAACATGCGGCCACACGACGAGGGCAGCGCGGTGATAAGTGCGTTCGAAGCTCGCGCCGGCGTTCCCCGTGGCTTCGAAGAACTGTTGATCATCGGGCTCTTCGTCGTCGAGCGCGTCGGGTGGGCAGAGTTCCTCTTCGCTGAACGGCAGGTCGGCGAGTTCCGGCCGGCTGCCGTCGGGCGTCTGCCATTCCGAGAGCGTCAGCGAGCGATCGTCGATCTCGCCGATCTCGAAGTCGTCGTCGTCCGGTTCCGAATAACGGCCACGCCGCGAGCCCGAATACGAGTATTCGGCGCTACCGCTCTCCTCGATCGTCAGGCGGGCGAGATGGAGTTCGCAATTCGCTCGCCGGGCAGCAGCGACGAGCACCGTCGCGACGGCTGCGTCAGCGTTCTTCAGCGATGAAAAACCGATCTCCGCCGGGGTATAGGCATGCTCCAGGGGATAGATCAGCTTGTCGGGGCAGTCGCGGGGCGTGTCGGGCATTGTCGCAGCGAGTTCGCTGGCCCAGCGGCCGAGCAAGTCGGTCACCCGATCTTCCTCGGCGTCGTAAGCAGGCGGTTCGGGCAGCTTCCCCGGCCCCTGGCGGATCAGGTTGTAGATCAGCACCAGACGGTAGCCGGAGCTGATCGGCCGCACTTCGTGCCAGCAGTCGGCGTAGAAAGCGGCGAAAGCGACCTCCGAAGCGTCTTCGCAGGCGAGGTCGAGGCACACCTCGCGGTCCCGATGGCGAATGAGCAGCTCGCCGCCAGTGTGCAGCGACGGCAGGACAAGGACCAGGGTGGCAAACATCCCAGGCGCCTTCTCCGTGTCGCGATGCCTGACGAAAAAACTGCCGGCATCGTAGATCAGCATCTTGTACAGCTCTGCCGCGACGGGCTCCGACACGCCGAGACCGCTGGAGCTGCGGGCAACGATCGTCGCCAGGCTCTGCGCCCAGTGGCGGCCGCCGATGCGCACGCGATCGGCGCCAATCTGCCAGGTCCGCCGGACACGGGTGTCGATCAGGGTGTCGGCACCGCGTCCGTAGGGGGCGTGCTCGGCAACGGCGACCAGTTGCTCGGCCTGCGCCGGCAGGAGCGGTAGCGCAACCGGCCCGACGCCCGTCACTTCGAGCTGCGGCGTGAAAATGTCGATTCGGCCGGTGGCATGGAAATCGCCGGGGCGCAGGACGGACTGGAGGATGCAGGCCAGGGCCAGCGAGAGGTCTGACATCGGATTCGGTCTCCGTTCGAGGGGGGCAGAAGGTGGATCGGGTGGCTTGCAGGAGACTTCCGGAGCCTGCGACCTGAGTACTCAATGATAAGGCAGGCTGAAGCCTGAAATCAGCCTTGATGGAAACCATCGCATGATTAACGACCACCAGGCACGCCCGAGGCAGTCAGACTTGGCCGCTGTCCCGATTCTGCAGACTCAGTCGAACGAGATCGGCGATGCTGTTGACGCGCAACTTGGCCAGCAGTCTCGCCTTGTGAACCTCGACGGTCCGCGGGCTGATGTCGAGTGCGCGCGCAATGTCGCGGTTGTGCCGGCCAGCAACGACTTTGTCCATCACTTCCCGTTCGCGGGGGGTCAAGGTCGCCAGCAGGCGCGTGGTTTCAGTCTGCCGATCGCGGTGTTCCTGCGACGCGCTCTGACGGCTGAAAGCCTCGTCGATCGCCCGCAGGAGTTTGTCGTGGTCGATCGGCTTTTCGAGGAAGTCGACTGCCTGCGTGCGAAACGCCTGCCGCGCCGATTCGACGTCCCCGTGGCCGGTCATCACGATCACCGGCAGCGAGCACCCACTTTCCAGGAGACGCTTCTGCAGCGTCAGTCCATCCATCCCCGGCATGCGGATGTCGATCAGCAGACAACCGGACCAGTCGCTTCGTCGGGCGGCGAGGAAGCCCTCCGCGTCGGCAAACAGCACGACCGAAAAACCCTGCAGACCGAGAAGAAGTCCCAGCGCATCGCGTACCGACTGATCGTCCTCGACGATGAAGACAGTATTCAGGCTAGTTCCCATCAGCAGCTTTCTCCTCCAGGGGAAGAACCAGTTTGAACACGCCGTGATCGGCCACCTCTGCCCACAGGTTGCCGCCGTGCGCCTCGATGATCGCCCGGCTGATGGCGAGGCCAAGGCCAAGACCGCTGGCCTTTGATGAATGAAACGCTTCGAACAAATGCTCAACCATTTCCTCGGAGACGCCGGGACCGCTGTCTTCGACCATGACACAGACGCGTCCGGAACCTTCCTGATAGGCCGAAACGCGTACCTGACGCTCCCCCTGGGGGCGTTCGGCAACGGCCTCGAAAGCATTGGCAAGCAGGTTGCGCAAGACCACTTCGAACTGCAGCCGATCGACCCATAAGGCACAAGGGGGTGCCGGGTGGAGCACCAGTTCGATCTCCTGCAGCTTTGCCTGCTCGGAGAAACGCACCGCCACCGAGGACAGGATCGCACGCAGCCAGATTCGCTCGAGTCGCGTCGTGCCGGTACGAAAGAAGTCGCGCAGGCGACTGACCACATCGGCCGCACGCTGCGATTCGGCGACGATGCGGTCGATCACCTCGCGTAAGCGCTCGCCGCTTTCGCCCTGGGCGAGCAACTGCTGGCACGCCCGGGTGTATGCCAGCAGGGCCGTCAACGGCTGATGCAGTTCGTGTGACAGTGCGCCGGCCATTTCGCCAGCAGCGGCGAGGCGCAGCGTCTGCTGCAGTTCAGCGGTCAGCCGCTGTTTTTCGTCAACCACGACGCCAATGAAAAATCCCGACAGCGCGAGGACCAGAACCAGCACTTCAAGCTCAAGCAGGGTGGGGGCGGAAAGACCAAGCAGGCGGCTGGCGACGATGACTCCTAGCTGGGTCAGTCCGATGGTCAGCACGGCGCCCGCCAGGCCTTGCCTGGCGGCTGCCCAGGCGATCGGCAGAAAAAGCACCGAAAAGTACTTGAACTCGGTCATCTTGCCGGCAACGAAGACCAGCGCCAGGACGCTGCCGGTGCTCACCAGGCTCAACGATTCCCGCCCCAGCAGCAGCCGGCGCAAGCGGGTCCGCGCGCGCGTGTCGAGCAGCATCGAAAGGAGCGGCATCGAAACCAGGATGCCGACGACGTCGCCCAGCCAGTAGTGCAGGAAAGCTTCGACAACTGTTGTCGGCGGCAGGAAACCGGTCAGGGCCAGAGCGGCAATGAACAGCAGGCTGTTGAACAGAATGCCAATGACCGTTATCGTTACCCAGTCGATCAGGCCGCGCCGATCGGCAAACATCCCCTTGCTGCCCAGCCGCCGCCGCAGAATCGACGCGATCAGCCAATAGCCGGCGCTGAGCAGCAATGCAAGGCCGCAGGCCAGGAGCCAGGGCATGGGCAGGTCGCGCGCCCAGGCATCGGCGGCGAGAATCGCCAGCGCCAGCGGTAACACGGCCCTGCCGCCGTAGCGCATGAGAAAAAGCAGGCCAAGCGCCGGCGCCGGACTCCATGGGGTGACATCGAGGCCGTGCAGGGGATGGATATGACTCACCCAGTCGAGCGCGACATAGCCGGCAACGAGCAGCCATGTGTCGCGCCAACCGAGTTGCCGGCTTGCCAACTTCGGCATATGGGGTTGCCTCAGGTAGATCGGACCCTCATTGTGCCCGTGCCCGGGTGGTTTGGGTATTGCCAGAATCACGTACGGGTTTCCCTTATTTTCGTGCCAAGCGCTGACCGATAGAGCGGCCGATGAGCTCGTCCCATGCCCAAGCCGCTAGCGGTATCCCGTACGGTGCAGCCCGAATTTTCAGGCATCCAAGAGTTTTCTATGATGCCCCATCGTGTCATCGGCAGGCGACCAATGACCTACGACAACCACCAAACTGAAATCACTTGGAGAATCTCATGACCTCTCGCTCAATGTTGCGCAAGCTGGCTGTACTCATGGTCGGTGCGCTGGCGGCCGCCGGCGCATCCGCCAGAACCGAGATCCAGAACAAGGGCTCGGACACCCTGGTCAATGCGGCCCAGTCGCTGGCCGAACAGTACGGCAAGGTCAACCCCAAGGTGGCGGTCGCGGTATCCGGCGGCGGCTCCGGCACCGGCATTGCGGCGATGATCAACGGTACGGTCGACATCGCCAACTCCAGCCGCAAGATGTCGGAGAAGGAAATCAAGGAGGCGCAGGCCAAGGGCCGGCAACCGGTCGAGCACATCATCGGTTACGACGCGCTCGCGATCTTCGTGCACAAGAACTTCCCAGGCGACTCGATCAGCATCTCCGACCTGGCGAAGATCTACGGCCGGGACGGTGGCGCCAGCAAGTGGAGCGATCTCGGCATCACCATTCCCGGTTGCAAGGGTGAGATCGTCGTCGTCAGCCGGCAGAACAATTCCGGCACCTACGCCTATTTCAAGGAAGCAGTGCTCGGCGAAAAAGGCAAGTTCCGCCAGGGGACGCTCGACATGCACGGGTCCAAGGATGTCGCCGACCTCGTCGAGAAAACTCCCTGCGCGATCGGCTACAGCGGGCTGGCCTACGTCACCGACCACATGAAGGCGCTCTGCGTTGCCCCGACAGCCGGCAAGCCCTGTGTCAAGCCGACCGAGCAGACGGCTTTCGACGGTACCTATCCGATCGCCCGGCCGCTGTTCATGTATACCAACGGTGAGCCGGCCGGCGAGGTCAAGAAGTATCTGGACTGGATCAAGAGCAACACCGGCCAGTGCATCATCGAGAAGGAAGGCTACGCGCCGATGAAGAAGGTCAGTTGCAAGTAAGCGTCTCTCACAGGGCACCAGTACACCACCGGTGCCCTTGCCCCAGCCCATGTTCCAATGCTTGAGGAAGCAGCCAGCGATGAGTCATTACGAAGAACGTATCGAGAAGGATCTATTCAAGATCAGGCAGCAGGTAGCGCTCCTTGCCGGACTCGTCGAGAAGGCACTCGGCGACGCCGTGCACGCTCTGCTGGCCGACGATGACCCCTTGGCCTACGCCACGATTCTGGCCGACAACCGGGTCAATGCCGCCAGTAACGAGCTGGACCGGATGTGCAATGCGTTCATCGGGGTACACCTGCCGAGCGGCGGACACCTTCGTCTGATGTCGGCGGTCATCCACACCAACGTCGCGCTCGAGCGCGTCGGTGACTACGCCGTCACGATCTGCCGCGAGGCGGTGCGACTGGCCTGCCCGAAGGGTCTGATGGCACGCGAGATCGAACTGATGGCAAGCGATTCTCGGCAGATGCTGAAGCAGGCCGTCGACGCTTTCGTCGAGGGCAATGCCGAGAAGGCGAAGGCAACGATGGGTATCGCTGATCAGGTCGAACGAACCTTCGACCTGGCTTTCGGCGAACTGCTCGGAGAAGGTGAGCGCTTCAACATCAAGGATCTGTTTGCTTACCTGACCGTGTTCAATTCGCTGGAGAGGGTTTCCGACCAGGCAAAGAACATCTGCGAGGACGCGGTGTTCGCGGTCACTGGCGAGGGCAGGGGGCCGAAGTTCCATCGCATCTTGTTCCTCGACGACGACAACAGCCTGCTCGGCCCGCTCGCCGAGGCGATTGCGCGCAAGAACTTTCCGGACGCTGGCGAATATCACAGTCGCGGCCGGATCGCCGGTGTGACGGACCCCCAGTCGATCGCTCTGCTGCAGGCACTCGGGGTCGACCTCGACCACCACCGGCCGCAGGCTCTCTCCAGCCATCACCAGGAACTCGCCGCGTATCAGATCATTGTCAGCCTGCAGGGGCCGGTCAGCGCTTACGTCGAGCAGATCCCCTTTCATACGGTGGCGCTCGAGTGGCCAACCAGGCAGCCTGCCGGCGGGCAGGCGGACCTGCGGCTCCTCAGCCGCGAGATCGCCGTGCTGGTCAGCCAGCTGATGAACACCCTGCGCGGTCAGGAGAGCGACTGAAATGGCAAGCAACATACAGGCGCTCGACAACAGCGCCACCGACAATCGCCTCGGCGATGATTTCGACCGCCGCAACCTCGACTGGTACATCGACAAGATCATTGCCTGCGTCGTTTTCATCTGCGGCATCTCGGCCATCCTCTTCGTTCTCGGGATCTTCTTCTTCGTCACCAAGGAGGGAATCGGATTCGTTTTCGAGAAGATGGATTTTCGCGAGTTCTTCCTCACCCCCTACTGGTCACCGAGCGATGCCGAGGACCCCGAGTACGGCATCCTTGCGCTGATGGCCGGAACGGCGAGCGTCACCGGGCTGGCGATGCTGGTCTCGGTGCCGTTCTCGCTCGGAGCCGCCATCTACATCGCCGAATTCGCCAGCGGCAAGACGCGCGAGGCACTCAAGGTGCTGGTCGAACTGCTGGCGGCGATTCCCTCTGTCGTCTGGGGATTCATCGGCCTGGTGATCATGAACCCGCTGCTGATCAAGTGGTTCGACATTCCGGTCGGCCTCTGCGTCCTCAACGCCGGCATCATCCTTGGCCTGATGGCCGCGCCGATCATGACCTCGATCGCCGAAGACGCTCTCAAGGCGGTCCCCGACCGCTACCGCGAGGCGGCCGAGGCCATGGGCGCGACCCGCTGGCAGGTGATCTACAAGGTGGTGCTGCCGGCAGCGAAGAACGGTCTGCTCGGCGGCGTCCTGCTCGGTGTCGGTCGTGGCTTCGGGGAAACCATGGCGGTGCTGATGGCCACCGGTCACGCGGTGAACATCCCGGACAGCCTCTTCGACTCGGTGCGTGCGCTCACCGCGACGATCGCCGCCGAACTCGGCGAAGCGGTCGTCGGCGGCGAGCACTACCAGGTGCTGTTCACCATCGGCATCTTCCTCTTCCTGGTGACCTTCATCATCAACCTCAGCGCCGATCTGATCGTGCGCGGCATCCGCAAGGGCTAAGCACAATGAACACCGCCAATCCCGCGCTATTTCAGGCCAGCGACCTGAATCAGCGCAACGCACGCGTGCAGCAACGCTACCGCCTGCTCTTCGGGCTCATGACCCTGCTCCTGATCACGCCGGTGCTGCTGATCCTCGGTACCCTGGTGGTGAAGGGGGGGAGCGCGATTTCCTGGGAGTTCCTGTTTACCGCGCCGACCGACGGCATGCGCAGCGGCGGAGTATTCCCGGCGCTGCTGGGCACCGTCTGGCTGGTCACCGTCGCCTTGCTGCTGTCGGTGCCGATTGGCGTCTTCGCGGCGATCTATCTCAGCGAGTATGCCGGCGACAACTGGTTCACGCGGGTGATCAATCTGGCGATCATCAATCTCGCCGGCGTTCCCTCGATCGTTCATGCCCTGTTCGGCCTGGGTGCCTTCGTCCTCTTCTTCAAGTTCGGCACCAGCATCCTCGCTGCCAGCCTGACGCTGGCGGTGATGACCATGCCGGTGGTCATCGTCGCCACCCGCGAATCGCTGCAGGCGGTACCGCAGGCCTTTCGCGAGGCGTGCTGGAACATGGGCGCGACGCGCTGGCAAACGATCCGCCGCGTCGTTCTTCCGAACTCGATCACCGGCATCCTGACCGGCGTTATTCTCGAAGTCTCGCGCACCGCCGGGGAGACGGCACCCATCATGTTCACCGGCGCGGTATTCTTCACGCCATTCCTGCCGCAAAGTGTCTTTGACCAGACCATGGCGCTGTCCCTGCACCTCTTCGTGGCTGCAACGCAGGTGCCGGGGATCTCCGAGGAGGTCCCCTTTGGCGTCGCGCTGGTCCTGATCGCTCTCGTGTTGACCATGAACAGTGTCTCGATCGCCTTCCGCATGTGGCTGAGAGGGAAAAAGAAATGGTAGGGCTTGTGGCCACTCCTGCACCGGTAGCCGGTGCGACCACGGCGGCGGTCGCCGCGCTTCCGAACAAGCTCGAAGTGAGCAGTCTGACGATCCGCTACGGCAGTGCCGTGGCGCTGCGCGACGTCAGCCTGTCCATTCGGGAACACGAGATCTTCGGCATCATCGGCCCTGCCAACGCCGGCAAGACCTCGTTTCTCAAGGCGATCAACCGCATGGACGTGTTCACCAGTGGCATGCGGGTGGATGGCGAGATCCGTTTCAACGGTCGCGACACGCGCCGCCTGAACAACGACTATGCGCTGCGAAGTCGCATTGGGGTCGTCTTTCCGCTACCCGTCGGTCTGCCGATGACGGTGTACGAGAACGTCGCCTTGTCGCCGCGCCTGCGCGGGATCAAGGAAAGTGCCGAACTCGACGTCATCGTCCAGCGTTGTCTGACGCGCGCCGCGCTCTGGGATGAAGTCAAGGACCGCCTGCACGCGCTCGGCAGCCTGCTCTCGGGCGGCCAGCAACAGCGCCTGACGATCGCCCGTGCGCTGTCGCAGGACCCCGACTTGCTGATGCTCGACGAGTTTTCGATTGCCGTCGACCCGGTGACGACGATGCGCATCGAAGAAGTGCTCAAGGAGTTGCGCAAGGAGGTGACGATCATCCTGGTGACCAACCTCGTGCAGCAGGCGCGGCGGCTGGCCGACCGGACGGCATTCTTCCTTGGCGGCGAGTGCGTCGAGATCGGGGTGACCGAAGACCTCTTCACCGGCGAAGTCAAGGACCAGCGCACGCGCGACTATGTCGAGGGCAGGTTCGGCTAACCGTCGGACGCCCTACGTCGGAAGTGGCCCACAACAGGCGTCGAATAGCCGGCGATCCCGGCATTGTCAACGAAGGATAGGATCCAGGATGAACATCGAACAGACGGCTGCGCTCCTGCAGCCGACTCCGCAGTATGCGATCGACAGCCAGCGACTCAACCTCTGGTACGGGACTTTTCAGGCCCTCTTCGATGTTGATCTGCGTATTCGCCAGGGGATCATCACCGCGATGATCGGGCCTTCGGGATGCGGCAAGAGCACCTTCCTGCGCAGCGTGAACCGAATCAACGAACGGCTGGGCTACGTGCGCATCGAGGGTAGCATCCGGGTCATGAACGAAAACATCTACGACCCTGGGGTCGAACTCGTGCAGGTGCGCAAGCAGGTCGGGATGGTTTTTCAGCGCCCGAATCCGCTTCCCATCTCGATCCGTGACAACATTCTGTTCAGTCACCGGCTGCACGCCGAGGGCGGTGGCGAGGTGGAGCAGGGGACGCCCGACGAGATCGTCGAAAAATCGCTGCGCCAGGTGCTGCTCTGGGACAAGGTCAAGGACCGCCTGAAGCGCAAGGCCACCGAACTTTCGCTCGAAGAACAGCAGAAGCTGTGCATCGCCCGCTTGCTGCCGGTGAAACCGAAGGTTCTGCTGATGGACGAACCGTGCTCGGCGCTCGATCCCAAGGGGACCGAAGCGGTCGAGGAACTGCTCTGGGATCTGCGTGGCGAATATACGATCCTCATCGTCACCCACAACATGGCGCAGGCGCGGCGCGCCAGCGAGGAGTGCGTGTTCATGCTGATGGGCAAGGTAGTCGAACATTCAAGGACCGACGTGTTGTTCGTCACACCTGCCCACAAAGAAACCGCGGACTACATCGAAGGGCGCTACGGATAGCCGATCGTGGGACCCGGTGTCTCCTCGGGCGGCAGCGCCCGTGACGGGCACCACGCATCGAGGGCATTTCGGCTGGTAAGGATCAGGCGTCTGGTCAGCGCGCGCAGCAGACGGCGGCGGACCCTGGACTGCGCTTCGTCCAGCAGCAGGGGCGCAGCGTGCTGCGCCCCTACCATGCGTTACAGTGCGGCCCAGGGCGGTCAAGACACAGCCAGGTTCGCCAGCGAATACCCGCCCGATGTCGGAGTCCCGGCGGCTGGTCGGTTGGGGTGAGGCATGCACCCCAACGGTGACGGGAGGGGATCGGTGTTAAGCTTGGCGCCATGGAAATCGACTTGACTTGCCGAGCTGCCGTTGAGGGGATATCAGCGTGCGGGATTCTGGATTGCCTG
>NZ_JDST02000124.1:0-4397 GCF_000584975.1 Candidatus Accumulibacter cognatus
AGCGCGCGCAGCGAATCGAAGCGCAACTCGCCGCCTGGGGACGGTCACTCTACGACGCCGCCCTGCCAACGTTGCCGACCGCCGAAGTGCTCAAGTCCTGGGCCGCGCTCGGTGGCTCGGGCGGCACGGGCGGCTTGGGCAGTGCCGGCAAGGGGCGCCTCGCGCGCCGCTTCTCGGTCGAAGTCGACACCGCCGTCGACCCGGGGACGCCCTCCGAGCAGACGCTGCTGGCGCGCGAAGCCGGCACGCTGCTGCTCGGCATGCCCTGGGAACTGCTGCACGACGGGCAGAGCTTCCTCTTCCAGGGCGCCGAGCCGATTCGCGTCCGCCGCCGGCTGCCGAACGAACACCCGGCGCCGGTCGCCATTCTCGCCACGCCGATCCGCGTCCTGCTCGCCAGCCCGCGGCCGGAAGACGAGGCCTGCGGCTACCTCGACCACCGCGCCAGCGCCGAGCCGCTGGTCGAGGCGATGGAAGCGCTCGCCGGGCAGGTCGAACTGCGCCTGCTTGCCCCACCGACGCTGCCCGCGCTGCGCGACGAACTCGAGCGCGCAGCGCGCGCCGGCGAACCCTACCACGTGCTGCACTTCGACGGCCACGGCGTCTACGACCGCCACGCCGGCCTCGGCGCGCTCTGCTTCGAAGACCCGGAAGACCTGCGCCCGCGCGGCCGGCGCCGGCACGCCAACGTCCCCTCGCCCGAACTCGGCGCGCTCCTGCGCGAGTACGGCATTGCGCTCGTCTTCCTCGAAGCGTGCCAGAGCGCGCAAGCCGAAAGCGCCAACGAATCGGTCGCCAGCGCCCTGCTCAAGACCGGCGTCGGCTCGGTGGTGGCGATGAGCCACAGCGTGCTCGTCGAAACTTCCCGGCGTTTCGTCGAAGCGTTCTACCGCGCGCTCAGCCGTGGCGAACGCGTAGGCTCGGCGATGCTCGCCGGCCAGCGCGAACTGAAAGACAAGCCGGCACGCGGGCGCGTCTTCGGCGTCGGCGAATTCCATCTGCACGACTGGTTCGTGCCGGTGCTCTACCAGGACCGCGACGACCCGCAACTCTTCCGCCGCACACCCAGCCGGCAGACGCTCGCAGACTGGCGCACGCGCCTCGCGAAACGCCTCGGCGAGCTGCCCGAACCACCGGCGCACGGCTTCGTCGGGCGTAGCCGCGAGCTGCTTGAACTCGAACGCCTGCTCGCCAGCGAACGCTACGCGGTCGTGCGCGGCCAGGGCGGCGAAGGCAAGACCGCGCTGGCGAGCGAATTCGCCCGCTGGCGCGTGCGCTCGCGGCAAGTGCAGCGCGCCGCCTTCGTCTCGCTCGAAACGCACGGCGATGCCGCCGCCGTGCTCGACGAACTCGGCCGCCAGTTGCTCGGGAAAGGCTTCAGCGTCGCCACGCAGCCTAGCCTGGAAGCGGCGGTGATGGCGGTCGAACGCGAACTGCGCGAGCAGACGACGCTGCTCGTGCTCGACAACCTCGAAAGCGTGCTCGCGCCGCCGTTCGCGTTTACCGTTGACGGCGGCCACACGCCGGGCGACAGCGCGCTTGCCGCCGACGAACGCGAGCGCGCCGGCGAGATCCTGCAACTCGCCGCCCGCCTGCTGGCCTGCAGCGAGACGCGGCTGATCTTCACCAGCCGCGAAGCGCTGCCGGCACCGTTTGCCGGCGAGCGGCAGCGGCTCGAACTCGACCGCCTCAGCCGCTTCGACGCGGTGCAGCTCGTCGAACGCGCGCTCGGCCTCGACGCCGCTGGCATGGGCCACGCCGCAGAAGCGCAGCGCGGCAAGATCGAATCGCTGGTCGACGCGGTGCATGGCCATGCGCGCACGCTGGCGCTGCTTGCACCGGCGCTGCGCGAACGCGGGCCGGCAGCGACGCAGGCCGAACTGGTGGCGCTGATCGCCGACATGGAGTGGCGCTTCCCCGGCCAACGCGAGCACTCGCTACTCGCCAGCGTCGAACTCTCGCTGCGCCGCCTGCCGCCCGAGCTACGCCAACGCGCGTCGGTGCTCGGCGTCTTCCACGGCGCGGTCGATCTCAATCTGCTCCGCCACATGACCGGCTGGCCGGCGGACGAGGTGCAGGAGCTCGGCGAAGCGCTGGTCGCCACCGGGCTGGCGAGCAGCGAGCCGTACCATCACCTGCGCCTTAACCCGGCGCTCTGCCCCTACCTTGCCGCACAACTCGAGCCGGCGGCGCGCGCCGTGCTGAGTGAGCAGTGGTGCGAGGCGATGCGGCAGTATGCCGGGTTCCTGGAGCGCAAGGCTGCGCGGAACAGCACGCTGGCCGCCGCGCTGACGCGGATGGAGCTGCCGAACCTGATGGGGTTGCTCGAGTGCGTCGAGCACGCTGGCGATCCCGCAGCGACGATCGCCCTGACGACGATGCTGCACGGGCTGCTGCAATTCCTGAACCGGCCGCGACTGCTGGCGCGCGTCGCGCAGGCGCGCGATTCGGCAAGCCGCACGCTCGGCGAAGCGGCGTGGGGGCACGCGCCGTTCGAGGCCGAACGCACGCGTATCGAGCAAATCCTCGCCGCCGGCCGCGTCGACGCAGCGCTGGCGGCGGCGCAGCAGTTGCACGCACGCGCACTGGCGGCCGGCGAGGCGGCGTATGCCGGTGCCGACTACGACCTGGCGGGGGCGTGCTGGCTCCTCGGGCGCGTGCTGCAGAAGGCCGTGCGCGCCGGCGCCGCGTTGCCGCCGCTTGAAGAAGCGCGGCGGCGCTTCGAGGACGTCGAAGCGCGCGAGCCCGGCTGCGGCGCGGCGGACATGGCGGTGGTCTGCATCTCCGAGCGGGCCAACTGCCTTCGCGACCTTGGCCGCCTCGACGAAGCCGCGCGGGTTTACGGACAGGCGATTTCGCTTGCCGAGCAACGGCACAATGAACGCTCGGTTGCCGTCAGCAAAAGCCGACTCGGCACCGTCCGGCTTCAACAGCGCCGCTTCCCGGAAGCACTCGCCGCGTGGCGCGACGCGCGCGAGCGCTTCGAAGCACTCGGCGAAGCTGTGACGGTGGCCGTCGCCTGGCACCAGATCGGGATGGTCCACCAGCACGCCGGCCACGGCAACGACGCCGAAGACGCGTACCGCCAGTCGCTGGCGATCAGGGTGCAGTGCAACGACGTTGCCGGGCAGGCAGCCACCCTGCTCCAGTTGGGCAATCTCTACGACGACATTCTCGGCCGCCCCGAAGACGCCGTCACGCACTACCGGCAGGCGGCCGAGCGCCGCGTCGCGCTGCGCGACGTGGCCAACGAAGGCCACGCGCGAAATAACCTTGCGAACACGCTGCGCTGTCTCGGCCGCATCCAGGAAGCGCGCCGCGAGATTGAACGCGCTATCGAGTGCAAACGCGGCCTCGACTACGCTGCCGAGCCGTGGACAAGCTGGGCCATCCTCGCCGAGATCGAGAACGCCGACGGTCGCGCGAGCGAAGCGCATCAGGCGGGCCGGCAGGCGCGTGAGGCCTTCCTCGCCTATCGCCGCAACGGCGGCGAGAACCACATCGGCGGCGCGCCCCTGGCGGCCGAAATCAACCGCCTGTTGCTCGCCGGCGACCGCGGCAGCGCCGGCGCGGGGCTCGCGCAACTGGCCGGCGTCGCCAACCCACCCGCCTGGTTGCCGCCGTTCGTCACCGCGCTGCAAGCCGTCGTTGCCGGCGAGCGACGCGCATCGCTCGCCGACACGCCCGGACTCGCCTACCACAACGCCGCAGAAATCCTGCTGCTGCTCGACCGCCTGGCGGCCGCCAGCCGCTGAGCCCGTGCCGGGGCCAGCGCCACTCCCCAACCGTCGACCGACCGGTCTTTCTCGTTCGCTCGCTCGACCCCGATCCATGTTAGGCTCCGCGGCTCTTCCTCTCTCTCGCCGGCGCGCAACGCGGCTTCCGGCAGGAGAGAGGCCGCCCGCAGGTTCCGATACCGAGTCGACGACATGCTCCGATCCGTCCTGATCCTTGTGCATCTTTCCGGCGTCATCGCCTGGGTGGGCGGAATGTTTTTCGCCTACTTCTGCCTTCGTCCCGCCGCCGCCCAGCTTCTCGACCCGCCACAACGTTTGCCCCTCTGGGCCGCCACGCTCAAGCGCTTTTTCCGGGTCGCGGCCTTTGCGGTGACCCTGGTCCTGGTCAGCGGCTTGACGATGCTCGCCCAGACAGGCTTCCAGTCGGCACCGCTGGGCTGGCACCTCATGGCCGGTCTGGGTCTGACGATGGCCGGTGTTTTCGCCGTCGCCTACGGCATCGTTTATCCCGGATTGCGATCGCATTGCGAGGCGGCCGCCTGGCCAATGGCGGCGGCAAGCCTCAATTCCATACGCCAGCTGGTGGGCGTCAATCTGCTGCTCGCGCTGTGCACGCTGGCCATCGCCGTCTTTTCCCGATCCTAGCAGCCTGTCGGCCTT